>JAKQNL010000366.1 GCA_029565815.1 Spirochaetota bacterium
CCACTGGTATGGCAGACAGGATGATGCCGGCGGTGGATGAATCAGCCTGCTTTAATCCTTCGGTTTCCACGATAAAATACAAAACCGGTTGCAAAAGGGCCGTCGCAAGCAAGAGCTTGATAGGCTTACCCCGGTAATCGAGCTTGATGAGCCGAAAAGCCACCAGCACGCTCATCACTAGAGCAGCCGTCAAAAAGCGCAAAAACAAAAGCTCCCACGAGCTGAGGGTATCCAGGGCATTTTTGGTAAACATGAACGAAAGGCCAAAAATAATGCTTGCGCCTGCGCCCGCCAGGTAGTTACGTGCTGTTGCCATGGCCGCACTCTATCGCAGAAGGCTGTCGGAGCGCCAGTATCGGACGCTCCGTATCCCAAAGCTTCGTAACACTGCTTAATGCTTGAGGGCGTGCAAGTCGAGCATAATCTGTTTTAAGGACGCCCACACCGCCTTTGGATCTCCTTCGCCGTTCACCATGACGAGGTTGCCTTTTTCCCGGTAATAATCTACCAGCGGCTCGGTTAGGCTACGGTATTCAAGGAGCCGGTTGCGCACCGATGCTTCCCGGTCATCGTCGCGGATATACAGGGGAGAGCCGCATGCATCGCATACGCCGTCGATTTTTGGCTGCTTAAACACCATGTGGTAGCTGTGCGAACAACCGGAGCACATGCGGCGGCCGGACAAACGGCTAATAAGCACCGGGTCGGATACCTGCAGGTCTATGACCCAGTTCTCGGGGCAAAAATCGCTAAGCGCCTGGGCCTGGCCTATGGTTCTGGGGAATCCATCCAAGAGCCAGCCTGAGCGTGCATCCGGCTGGGCTAGTCTTTCCTTAACCAGGTCTATGGTAGCCTGATCGGGAACCAAGCTTCCTGCGTCGATTATCGTTTTCACATACAGGCCAAGCGGCGTTCGTTTTCGGATGGCGGACCGAAACAGATCCCCGGTGGAAACGTGGGGAAGGGAAAACTCAGACGATGCTTCCACCGCCATGGTTCCCTTGCCGGCACCCGGAGGCCCGAAAAAAACAAATCTCATTCACCGCTCCTCTGGCACAGGACAGCCTAACACGATGCTCGGCGGCCTTCGCGCAGGCTGCCTGCCTGTACGATACCCTATACAGGCAAAACGGTAAACACCAGAGACATACGTTCCCTTAGGAAGGCCGCCTTTCATCCCGGCTTACCTGCCATGGATTGTTCAGGTTATAGCGAAACAGCACTTCCATGTGGCTAATGACTTCCTGGGTGGGAAAAACTATGGAAAACGTGTGACCCTCGCGAAAGTCCGTGCTGGATGGAGCCCCGATGGGAGCATCATCCAGATAAATGTCGATACCCATGGAACGTACTCGTTGTATATGGGCTTCCGGCGGCGGTGCTCCTAGCCTGCTGGATACAAAAGCCCGATAGCTGAAATCCACGCCTCGCTTTCGTGCCTCGGTATGCCAGATGCCCAGGTCTTCCGGCAAGAGCCCGGCAGCAAAGGGCAGCACGTCGGATCCAAGCACATGGCTCAGGCTGAGTGTAGAGCCGGGGAACAAGGCTATGAAGCGGCGAACAATCTCTATGGTATCCGCATTCTTGCCTATATCGAGGGGCACCACCAGGGGGTTGAATACGCCATTCAGTTGCATGCTCATAAGCTGGTAGCGATAGTCGTACTCGCTCTTGAGTGGTTTGTTCGGGTTAAAGTGGCCTTCGGGCACCACGAACACCACCGGTGCGACTGCTGCATCCGATGCCAGGTAGCGCAGCGCCATCGCCAGGTGCGTCATCTGGAACGGATCGAAGGAGCCAATAAACAGCGCCGCCTCGATGTGGTAGCCGGGCCAGCGGGAAGCAAGCGGAAAATCTTTTAAGTTCACAGGCTTAAGAGCACCGGAGCGTATGCGCTTGTCCATAAGCTTGAGCGAATGGCGGAACGTATCGCGGTAGTAGGAAAAATCGGCGCGGTCCACCGGGCTCATGTACGAGTATGCGCTTAAGAGCCCGAACACCGAGTCGGTTCGCTCCAAAGCGTGCCGGATGATGGGTGATGAAGGGCCTTCCCATTCGGCGTCCATTTCCGTTCGTTCCTGTGCCATCTGGCTGTAAGGATAGTCCAGCGGGCACTGAGCCGCAAGCCGAAACGAAATGCGGCCAAGCCCAAGCGGTTTTAGCTCGTTGCTATGGTTTTTTTTGGCATGGCCAGTATGGCGCTACGGAGGCTGTCCGGGATTGGATGTTTTACCTGGCGGACAAAATCGTAAATAACAATGACATCGTTGCCTTGTGCAGCCACCTCGCCGCTTGCGGATAGAACAAGGTGTTTCATGCTCATGCTCGTCGTGCGCATCTCGTCTATCACCGACAGTACGCGCACCCTGCCCGGATACTGGAGTTGCTTCCTAAACTGCCCTTGCACCGATGCCATGATAGGCCCTATGCCCTGCTCCTTACTGTCGGGTGACATGCCCAGGGCTTCGAAGAACAGCACCCTGGCGGTTTGCATGTAGCGCATGATGGCAAGATTATTCACATGGCCCAAAAGGTCTATGTCGCTCCAGTCGATTGTAAGCTCGGTTTCCAGTGTGCATTCAAACATGCTGTGGATGCTCCGTTCATCATGGGGCACGTCATAAAAACAAAAGTGTCAGACTGCCCGAATTTATTGTTTGAGTATAGCAATAAACAAAGAGCGGGTCATGCCGTAGCAGAAACGCACCAACAACGGCAGAAATAATTTCTCTTGCATTTTTTTTATATCGATATAGAATGTACCATATCGGTCCACGCAACGGCGTTGTACACCAGTTGTTGCATCGTGTGTAGCACTTCCCGAGGGCATAGCTCGTACAGGGAGGTTCTCATGGCTCGCATCACTGCCTCAAAAACGCAACAGCCAAACAAGCCAGCGCAAGAAAATGCGGTATCTCAGATCAGGGAAATCGTGCGTCGCGCCGCAGACAAACCCGGAGCGCTGCTTGCCGTCCTAGAAGAAACCCAAAGACAAAACGAGCGCCGATACCTGAGCGAGGAGGCCCTGCGCACCATCGCATCGGAAATGGGCGAAAGCCTTGCACGCGTCTACTCCGTTGCAACGTTCTATTCGTATTACAGCCTTACGCCGCAGGGCAAAAACGTTATCGTTGTTTGCAGGGGCACCGCATGCCATACGCGTGGCTCGCTCGGTCTTTTGCAGGAAGCCCTAAGCCGGCTTGGGGCTCAAAGCTACCGCGAGGATGAAGAGGCTTCATATACAACTGATGACGCGCAGTTTACGGTGCGCACCGTAGCCTGTTTTGGCCAATGCGCCTTGGCTCCCGTGGTGGCTGTAAACGGCACCATTTACTCGCGCATGAGCACGGCCAGGCTATGCCAGGTCATCAACGCGCTTAAAAAAGGAGCCAAAAAATGAGTAACTCTTTGTTAACCGAGCTTTCTTCCAAAGGCATGGTTTCGCTTAAGCCAAAAAAACCATGCATATCGGTTGGCCTAGGAACCTGCGGCATAGGAAACGGAGCCGATGAGTTGTATAAGGCGCTTCAAAGCCTGGCGGGCAAGGATGTCATCATAAAACGTGCCGGCTGTTTCGGTTTTTGCGCCGAGGAACCCCTCCTCATGCTGTACCAAAGCGGCAAACCTATTCTTTTGTTCACCCAGGTGCAGGGCAAATCAGCGAAAAAATATATACAGGCTGCGCTCGATCCGAGAGCGTGCGAACGGCTTGCTAAAACAGCACGGGCAAAGATCAGCCGATGGGATTTTCGCACATCAAAGCTGGATTTCGGCGAAGGCTACCCAAAAGTGCCCGAATGGAACCAGATACCGTTTTTTAAGGGGCAGGAAAAACTGGTGCTTCGCGACTGCGGCCTCATAGATCCGGAAAGCCTAGACGAATACGCTGCAGTTGGCGGCTACAAAGCTCTTGCCAAAGCCGTTGGCTCCCTTAAGCCCAATGACGTCATCGATATGGTAAGCGCGGCGAAACTTCGCGGCCGCGGCGGAGCCGGTTTCCCAACCGGCATCAAATGGAAGCTCATGGCCCAGAACCAGGGCAGCGAAAAGTGGGTTATATGCAATGCCGATGAAGGCGATCCGGGCGCGTATATGAACCGCAACGAGATAGAAAGCGACCCGCACATGCTCATAGAAGGTATGGCGCTAGGCGCTTATGCGATGGGCGCGAACAAGGGCTTTGTCTACTGCCGCGCCGAATACCCCCTTGCCGTAGAGCGCTTGTCCAAAGCACTGGCGGATGCCAAGGCAGCCGGTTTTTTGGGCGACAACATCATGGGCAGCACCTTTAGCTTCCAGCTGGAAATCGTGAAAGGAGCCGGGGCCTTCGTGTGCGGCGAGGAAACTGCCCTTATCGCGAGCGCAGAAGGCAAAGCCGGTCGGCCCATGCCACGTCCGCCCTTTCCGGCACAAAAGGGTTATAAAGGATTTCCAACAAACATAAACAACGTCGAAACCTGGTGCAACGTTCCACTTATCGTTTCCTGCGGGCCGGAATACTTTTCCGCTATAGGCACCGAGAAGAGCGCCGGCACCAAGGTGTTTAGCCTGGTCGGCAAAGTACGGAACACGGGGCTCGTGGAGCTACCGCTTGGTACGAGCATTAGCGATATCGTCTACGGCATGGGCGAAGGAGCCGGCGCTCGAAAACGTATCCGTGCCGTGCAGACAGGTGGCCCGTCCGGCGGCTGTATACCCGCCGACGAGTTTTCCGCGCGCGTCGACTACGAGTCGCTTGCATCCATGGGGGCTATCATGGGTTCTGGTGGCATGGTGGTCATGGACCAGGACAACTGTATGGTGGACGTTGCCCGGTACTTCGTAAGCTTCACCTCGGCCGAATCCTGCGGCAAGTGCACGCCCTGCCGCGAAGGCTTGTCGCAAATGCTGCGCATTCTAACGGCCATTACCCGCGGCGAAGCAAAACTGGAAGACCTGGACAAACTGGAGCGCCTTGCGCTAGCTGTTAAGGACACCGCCCTGTGCGGCCTCGGCCAAACAGCTGCCAACCCGGTGCTTACCACGCTCAAGTATTTCCGAGAGGAATACGAGAAACACGTTGTGGAAAAGCGCTGCGAAGCAGGCATGTGCGAAGGCTTGTTTGAAGCACTGTGCGAAAATTCCTGTCCATTGCACATGAACATTCCCGGCTACCTGGCTCTCATCACCGACAACCGCATAGAGGAAGCGTACGAGCTAACCCTACGCGATAACCCGCTGCCAGGCGTCATGGGCCGCATCTGTCATTTCCACTGCCAGATGCGTTGCCGAAGGGACGACCTAGACGCTCCGGTCGCACAGGGAGAGATACACCGCTACCTGGCTGATGCCATGCACAAGATGGGGCGGGA
>JAKQNL010000377.1 GCA_029565815.1 Spirochaetota bacterium
AAAAACTTGGCCTTACTCAACAGCAAGCCGCACGTTTGACAGGCGGTGGGCACAATGCTTTTTCGAGATATGAAAGAGGAGAAGCTATGCCAGTGATGGCTGTAGTAAATCTATTTCTCCTCTTGGAAAATCATCCAAAAATATGCCCGACTCGATAAGCGCATCCGAGCTTTTAGTTAGGTCCGAGCCGAGCGGGTAGTACAGCCGTCCCTCGATCAGGCGCAGGAGCTTTACCTGGCTTTGCATTGACAGGTCGCCTATTTCGTCCATAAAGAGCGTGCCGCCCGCAGCCTGTTCTATGAGGCCTGGTCGGTCCGTGTCAGCCCCGGTAAATGCGCCTTTTCTGTGGCCAAAAAGCGTGTCGCTAAACATGGTGTCGTCGAGGCCGGCTATGTTCACGCAGATCAATGGGCCTTTTCTGCCGGATGCGGCATGGATGGCTGAGGCGAACAGTTCCTTGCCCGTGCCGGATTCGCCGGTAATCAGTATGGGTTTGTCAGAGCCGGCTATCGCGTCGATGTAGCGGAAAATGGCATGCATCTTCCGGTTACGGGTGACGATAGCCGCAAAGTGGGACGGCAGCGTATCGTTCCCGCCAAGCAGGGTATCGCGCAAGAGGCGGTTGTCGTCCCTAAGGCCGGTTATAAGCGACGCGTGCCGTATGCTTGCTACCAGCCGGGTGGATTCTGCCGATTTGGGAACATAGTCGAAGGCGCCGGCGCGCATGCAGGTGACCACCGCGTTCAGATCATCCAGGGCTGTCGCCACTATGACAGGCACTTCCGGATAATCGCTACGCATGGTCTCCAGCACCTTGTAGCCGTCCGTGCCCGGCATGAGCAGGTCCAGCACCATGGCCATGACGCGGCGCTCTTTAAGCACGGGCCAGGCAAGCTCTGCCCTGTCGCACAATACCACGTTGTCCCAGCCCTCGAAGCGCAACAGGCGTTCGGTACGCTTAAGCACCGACACATCGTCGTCCAGTACCAGTATCACATCGCCTTTGTCGCTCATCGCGCATCTCCTTCGCCGGCGGCAGGTAATCGTATCATAACCGTGGCTCCGGCTCCGGCGCTGGAGCTTATTTGTATGGATCCGCCGGCTTCCCGGATTATGCCGGAAGCCACCGGAAGGCCAAGACCGGTTCCACCCCGCTCGCGCTTTGTGGTGAAGAACGGGTCGAACACATTTGCCAGTGTCCGGCTGTCCATGCCTAAGCCCTCGTCGCGTATGCGGATAAGCACCCATTGCCTGCCGTCGGATGCTATTTCGCTGCCGCTGGACAGCTGTACGGCCCCGTCGCTGTCCGGCAGGGCTTGCAGGGCGTTTTCCAGCACGTTCACGACTACCTGGGTAAGCTTAAGCCGGTCTACGCGAACAGGCGGCAGCTTTTGAGCCAGCTCTACGGAAAAGCGTTTTGTGGAAACAGCTATAGCGTGTTTAAGGAGCCTGCATGCGTATTCGGCTACCAGGTTCACGTCCACGTTGTGGTCCGGGGCAACGCCTGGTCCGCGGGCGTAATCCTTCAAGTCTTCCACTATTTTTTTTATGTGCTGTGCGCCCATGTACAGGTCTCCGAGCATCTCCGGAATTTCGTGTTTGAGGTCCTGGATGGTAAAGCCGCGTATTGTATAGTCCGGAGTAGTGTCTGCCAAACGGTCTACGGAGCCTTCCAGTTCGTGCCAGATTTCCCGCAGCATGGGTATGTTTCGCAGCGATGCGTTGTTGGGCGTATTGATTTCGTGGGCAACGCCAGCCGTAAGCCAGCCCAGGGTTTTAAACTTGTCCACTTCCGCAAGGTGGTCCCTGTGCTCCAGTTCGCGCTGGATGCCGGCGGCAAGGTCTGCATGGGTCTGCACCCGGGCCAGAAGCTCGGGGCCAGTGGCCGGGCGCAACAGGTAGTCGCTTGCGCCGCTATGGAAAGCTTCCTCTATTTCCTCTGGCCAGTTGGAATCCAGGATAAGAATAACCGGAAGATCCTCGCGCCTGTAAAACAGGCGGATGCCGCGGCAAAAATCGTGCCCGGATAATTCCTGCATGATGGCATCCGCTATGACCAGGTCCGGCTTTTGGCCGTCTGCTAGTTTTTTCAAGGCAACCCGTGCCGATACCTGCGCGTCTACCGTCCAGCCGGCTTGTTCCAGCTTTCGCTTGAGTGTAAACAGCGACAGCGGCTTGTCATCGACTATCAGTACCGAACCGATGGCTGTCGCTGACTTTGTCGGTGCAAGGTCCAGCTCCGTTTCGTGTGCGGCTTCATACTGGCCTGGCGCATGCATTTGGATTGGAGGCTTAGTACTTTTTGCATCGGGTTCGGTTTGCCAGCTCATGCTGCGCGGGAAATCGAAATTGTATACGTTTGCGCCGTTGTGCCGTAGGTATTCCAGGTTGCCGCCAAGCTTTTTCGCAAGCTCCTTTGCCATTTCCAATTCCATGGACAGCGCTTCGTCGTTGAGGGAAGGTTTTTCGCCGTTGTCGCTTATTTCCATGCGCACCAGGTGCATGTCCGAACTGGCGCGAGCCGATATGGCGCTTGCAGCGACCGTGCGCAAAGACCTTTGGATAATGGTTGCAACCAGGCTCTGGAGCGCAAGCGGGTCGTTGCGCATTTCTATGATGGGAACCTGGATTTCCCAGCTGCTTATTTTCCCGCTGCCCAGGTAGCGCGACGATCGCACCGCAGCTTCCACAAGCTGTGCAAGGTTAAACGCTTCCGATACGCGGCTTTTGTCATCCGATTCCGAGCGCGCAAAACTGTGCATCGATTCCACAAGACCCAAGACGCGCGCACATTCGGCCCGGGCTAATTCGGCTTGGTCCAGGGGCAGGCTGTGCGGGTTTCCGAGGTCCGGTTTTACGTCCAGCATTTCCATGATGCTGTGAAGCGGCGAACGTATGCTGGACGTCATCCTGGACAGAAAACTTTGCCGGCTTTCCACCGACTTGCGCAAGGCTGCATGGGCTTCCTGCAGGTCCAGGCGGTTTTTCCTCGATACAAGTGCGGAATTGACCGCTACGATACAAAGCGCCGATGCGGTGCTTGCGCTCATAAGCATGGGCAGGAGGATGGCCTGGCCGAGCGTCGCAGCCTGCCAGCTGGAAGCAATAGAAGCAAAACCCAAGACGGCCGCCGCGGTTTGCGGCATTGCAGCTAAACGCGTTGCGCCGTTGTAGTAATCTCTCTGTGCGACACAACGCATGCCTCGGCCAACTACAAATACCGACGATATGCACAGCACAAGGTAAGAAAAGATAGCGCCGTTTTTTGCATTGAAGAGCAAACTCAGTCCGAGCATGGCCGGGTAGGCGAACACCATGATGGCGTTTTTTAGCGTGAATTTCTGTTTAACGGGACTAAACAAGTGCGAGCGGTAGACGCCGTACAATCCGAGAGCAAGTACCAGCGCGTTGTGCAGGCTGCGCGGTCCGATTCCTTCATGGACAAGGGATGTGAAGCCACCGCCGCGGAAGGATGCTACAAGGATAAAGAAAGCTATGCTAGAAGACGGCATCGCAAGCACAAGGTCGCTGAAGCGGTCGCGCATCCAGGATGCATATGCTGCAAGAACGAGCATGGTGAACATGCCCAGGTTAAGGCCGAACATCATCTGTATTGTGTCCAGACGGCTGGCTAAAAGGTCGGTACGCCACAGGCGCAGGTCGGAGTCCGGATAGTAACCAGAACCGAACAGCGCATAGACGGTCCAGCGTGCGCTGCCCGGATCCGGTAGGCGCAGGACGGTAACGTTGGGCATGCCTGCCTTTTGGTACAAGGGCTTGAGCGACTGTCCTGTCCAGGACCTCAAGGCCCCGGTATCGCTTTGGATAATCAGCTCGCGAATGCCGCCGGGCAGGCTGTACATGCTTAGGCACCAGTCGTCGCGGGATGAATCGTCATGGATGACGAATGCAACCCATACCGGGCTGCCCGGCGGCGGCTGCATGACGCTGTAGCCTGTGGCCTGTTCCGGCGAGGATACCAAGGGAATAGCTGGCGCTTTTGATGCGCTGCCGGCTGGCAAAAAGGCTAGCCTGCCCTGCATGGGCACGTTAGTGGTATGCGGGCTAAGCGATATCTGGGGAAAATACGACCCTCGGACCTGCCGGTCCTCCGGGGGGCCGGCGAAGGCGCAG
>JAKQNL010000165.1 GCA_029565815.1 Spirochaetota bacterium
TTGCCTGCTTTGAGGATAAGTTCCCCATCGGTATCCAGAGCGCCTACATCCACGGCAGCTTTTTCGTCGGTCCAGTTTTTTTCCCCTACAGTAGCCCCGCCCTGCTGCACAAGGCGCCTGGCTTCACTCTTCGTAGGGCACAAGCCTGAATCGACGAACAGGTCCAGAACCGGGTAGCCAACAGCGAAGCGGCCCGCATCGAGCGTAACGGTCGGCATGGCCGAACGGTCACCACCGCCGCCAAAAGCTGCCTTTGCGCCAGCCAGGGCTTTGTCAGCCTCGTCCTTGCCATGGATGAGTTTGGTCACTTCGTATGCAAGGCGTTCCTTGGCCGCATTCGGGTTACCCGAAGCAAGGGCATCGCACTCGGCAAGCGGCAGGAACGTGAACATAAGGAGGAATTTACGCAAGTCCTGGTCAGTCACATTGCGCCAGTACTGGAAAAACTCGTAGGGGCTGGTCATGGCAGGGTCCAGGAACAGCGCGCCTTTTTCCGTTTTGCCCATCTTTTTGCCGTCGCTCGTCATGACCAGGGGAAAAGTCAGGCCAAACACCTCGGCGCCTTCGACACGGCGCACCAGCTCGATGCCGGCAACGATATTGCCCCACTGGTCGTCCCCGCCTAATTGGAGGCGGCAAGCATGGCGCTGGAACAGCTGCAAAAAGTCGTAACTCTGTAGGAGCTGGTAGTTAAATTCGATAAAGGACAGGCCCGTTTCCATGCGGATTTTGTATGCCTCGAAGGTGAGCATGCGGTTCACCGAAAAATGCTTGCCTATATCGCGCAAAAACTCGATGTAGTTGAGATTTGCAAGCCAGTCCTTGTTGTTGGCCGTAAAGCTGGCTTTCCCGTCAAAGCCGACAAAACGATCCAGCTGGTCGGCAAACAGCGCGGCGTTCGCGTCGATATCGTCGTAAGAAATCATCTTGCGCATTTCGCTTTTGCCCGACGGATCGCCTATGCGCGCGGTTCCGCCACCCAGGAGGGCTATGCCAACGTGACCCGCGTCTCGCAGGTGCCTTAGAGCGAAAAACGGCACCATGTGCCCTATATGCAAAGATGCCCCGGTAGGATCACAGCCAACGTAAAATGTGACAGCTTCCTTATCCATGAGGGCGGACAAACCCTCCAAATTGGTGCACTGCTGTATGAAGCCTCGTTCCTTGAGGGTTTCTAGGGCTTTGTTCATGTGATTCCTCCAGGGAAATTGGATTATATCCACAGGCGACAGGGCTGGGCAAGCTGTACTGGTGTTACGAAGCTTTGGGATGGACCTTTAGTCGCCGCGGACGCGATTTCTGCCGGCTGTTTTTGCAGCGTACAGGTGTGAATCAGCCCGTTTAAGCGCTTCTGCAGGTTTTTCGCCTTTTTTGACCACCACGGCACCCGCGCTGATGGTAATAATGGGCAAACGCTCAAGGCGTATGGACTCCACCGCGGCCCGGACGCGTTCCGAGAACAGGCGTGCTGCCCTTGCATCCTTACTGCGCATAGCTACCGCGAATTCCTCGCCGCCCATTCGGCCAAATACGTCGCCAGGGCGCAACAAGGAGCGTATGGTTCCACCCACAGCAGCAAGCACCCGGTCGCCTGCGTCATGGCCAAACGTGTCGTTGATACGCTTAAAACGGTCCAGGTCGAACATGGCAACGCCTACGGACTCGTCGCGGCCCAATGTGTCCACCAAATTGGTCAAGCGCTCCATAAAGCGGTTTTTGCGTAGGCCGCCGGTCATGGTGTCGTAGGTTGCCTCTACCTCAACCTTGTCGGCTACATAGAGTTTGGATACCACCACGGCGAGGACTGCCAAGGCAACGCCTAGAGCCATAAATGCAAGGCCCCACAAAAACAGGCGCCGCCTGTCGCTAATGCCTCGTTGGGTCGTGTCCACCAATGTGTTGGATCGCAGCCACGCATCTTCGCTCGCGCTGAGCAACACGGGCATGGAGTTGTCCTTGCCGTCGCGAAGCTCAACCATAGCCGCACGCAGCCTGGCTATAGAAACGGATAATGCCCGAAAATCCTCGTCCAGGTACGGGCCTGAACTATAGCGCAAATTCCACAGATTCCGTGCGGCTGTATCCACCTGCGCTAGAGCATCAACCCCGGCCAGTTCCAGTTTTACGGCACGTTGGAGCCCACCTCGGACCAAGCCTGCTTGGTTCACTTGGGCAGCGTCACCGGAGGTGCGTTTGATCGCGACTCCTGCAATAGTCAAACCAGTACCAGCCAAAAGGCATGCTGCCACAAGGAGGGGAATTAATACTTTTGAAGGTTGTTCCGCTATGCTCGAACCCATACGCAACTAGTGTAATACAAGCGACCATGCTCGTGCTAGCCACAGGCACAAAAAAGATAATTTCATGCAAGTGCAACTCGCATTGGCCGGCTACCCGCGCTATACTCCCGGTATACTAACGTAGATTCCCGATGCTGCGGTTTTAGCCTCGTGGAAGAGGAGCCTTACATGACCATCCGACGACGCCATGCTGTCATCGCTTTTGGTTCTGCAATTTTACTGTCCCTATTACAGCTAACATCAGCGCTCAACAGCACAGAGCTGTCGGTGTACGACACTTACCTGCACCTGCGGCCTAACAAGGAGCAATCCAACCGACTTTTGCTTCTGGATGTGGACGACACCGCGGTAGACCGGGTCGGAGAATGGCCGTGGCCTCGGTCGGTTATGGCGCAAGGCTTGTTGCGCTTGAAGGAATTTGGCGCAGATGCCGTGGTTTTTGATATTGAGTATGTCAACCAGAGCCCCAAGGGCATCGACACCCTGTATTTTGGCCAAGGTCTTCGCCAGGACTTCCAACGCAGTTTTGGGGATATTGCAAGCAACGTTTCCGACCTTCTAGGAGCGCTGTCATCGGGTCAAATAGGTAACGATGACGCAAGCTACTATGCAGATGCGCTTGGAGACCTGATAGCAGACGAGCGCGACGGGCTTTTGGCCAAAACCGAAACCCTGGTACGAGATAACGACAATTTTTTATCACAAGCTGCTGCGTTGTATGGCAGGGCATGGGGCACGGTACACCTGCAAAAGGACCGGCTTAACGACAGCGAACAGGAACAGAAGCTGCGCCGTGAGCTTGCATCAAAAAAATTCGGTTATCCGGTCAGCGGTAATGGTTCCTGGGCCTCTGGCGATTATGGAGATATTCTTGCTCCTATCCCGTCCTTCTTAAGCTCTGTCCGGGGCGGCGGGTTTACAAACGTGCATATCGATGAGGAAGACGGAACCCGGCGGCGCATAGCGCTTGCACAGAACGTAGATGGCACCTGGTACCTTCAGCTGATATTCGCGCCGCTTATGGAAGCTATGGGCAATCCAAAACTGGAGTTCGCAGGCCGTTCACTTGTAGTCAGCGATGCGACCATGGAAGACGGATCGAAACGCAGTTTCAGTATACCCCTGGATAGAAAAGGCCGCATGCTCATCGATTGGCCAAAGGGTACTTACTGGGACGAGAACAGCTACAAACACTTCTCCTTTGCGCACCTTGCGGCGTTGGAAGAAGAAGAACTGGTGCTGGATCAGATCGTGCTAACACTTGGTTCCATGGACGTATGGACGGTACTTGATTCCAGCTCCCAACTTAGCCCGGAGCGGAAGCTCCTTATGGATTCGGCAAACGCTATCGACGAATCGCAAAAAGCCCAAGCCCTTGCCCTGTCCGATACCGACGAAAGC
>JAKQNL010000392.1 GCA_029565815.1 Spirochaetota bacterium
CAGAATCCATACGCCTGTACCTGCGCGCCCTGGACGTTATCATGCAGCGTCCCGAAGAGCCCCAGGCAAAGGCAGACGCGGCCCGGGCCTGCTTCATGGCCGCCCTGGGCCTGGCCACCTCGTCGCCGGGGCTTGGCACGGCGGTATCCTATTCCATCAACGCGCGCTGGGGAGTTCCGAAGGCAAACCTGGGCGCAGTCATCATCCCATACCTCCTTGAGTCGCTGGCCCGGTCCAAGCCGGAAAAGATAGCGGCCCTTGCCGCTTCGTTTTGTGAGATCGACCCTGCCGAGAACGCTGCGTCCAGGGCGTCTAAGGCGGTGGAGGCGGTTCGCACGCGGCTGGGCCTCCTAAAGATTCCGTCGCGCCTGAAGGATTTTGACTTGGTGCTAGAGCGCCTGGTGGAAACCGCCGAAAGCGCACGCCGTTTTGACTTCATGAATTTCCTGCCGCGTGCCATGACGGTGGATGATGTGTTCGACTTCATCAAAATGGTTTACTAGCGTTCACCAATGATAGCTGTACGGAAACTCCTGAGCTTAAGTCCGCAGCACTGTGCTCGCAAGGCTTCCCAAACCCTTGCCGTGCTTGAAGCTCGTGCGCGGGACGGTGATTATTCTGCTGGGCCGTGGCTTTCGGAACTTGCCCATGCACTGTCAGGGGCAGACTGGATAGAGCCGCCTTTGGCCTCTCTCTGCGTTTCCATTATCGGCGATATGCAGCAGGCTGGCTGCGAGCCGGATGGCTTAAACTATACCCGGAGCATAAACCGCTTGCGCCGCGGCCTGGAAGCCTTTGCAGGCGTTAGCCCTGCAGACTGGGATTTTTCGCAGCCTTTGGGCTTAGGCCTTGATGGCAGAGCGCGCGCGGTGTTTCCCGGCATGATGGCATATTTGGAAGATATACGATCTCCGTTCAATGTGGGTTCTGCTTTTAGGACAGCGGATGCTTTTGGCCTTGCCGGCATTGTGCTGTCCGATTTCTGTCCGTCGCCGGAGCATCCGCGGGCAGAACGCAGCGCTATGGGCGCAAGCGCTATCGTGCCCTGGCGGCGGGGAGATCTTTCGCAGCTGTCCTCAATGGGCGAAGCTTTTGCCCTAGAGCTGCGCGGCCAAGCGCTGGATGAGTTTAGCTTTCCGGAGCGCGGGGTGGTGATACTGGGTTCGGAAGAACTTGGCGTGTCGCCGGAAGCCCTTAGCTTGTGTAAACGCCGCGTCAGCATACCCATGCTTGGCGCCAAGGGAAGCCTTAATGTAGGCGTTGCGTTTGGCATACTCCTGTATGCATGGCGCCTGGATTTGTTGCGCCGCGGCGTTGTTCCGATTGCTCCTGCCGGCTAATCGTGCATATCCATAGTAGGCGCGCGCGTATTCATAGTAAGCGCGCGCGTATTCAAGTTTGACAGCGCGTGCAAGCGGCCGTACAATCACTATGTCAACATAGCCTCGGAAGTGGGGAGGGCCACATGGCCAGAGTTTTGCTTAAAGGCGTTACCAAAATATATGACGGCGACGTGAAGGCCGTGGATGCAGTCGACATTACCATAGAAGACAAGGAATTTGCCGTATTTGTCGGGCCGTCCGGCTGCGGCAAGTCTACCACCCTGCGCATGATAGCTGGCCTGGAGGATATTAGCGCAGGCGAAATATTCATAGACGACGAGCTGGTAAACGACGTTGCCCCAAAAGACCGGAACATAGCCATGGTGTTCCAGAACTACGCCCTGTATCCGCACATGAGCGTGTACGACAACATGGCCTTTGGCCTAAAAATACGCAAAGTGGAAAAGGCAGAGATAGCGCGCCGGGTGGGCGACGCTGCCCGTATTTTGGACATAGAAAGCTATCTTGACCGCAAGCCAAAGCAGCTGTCCGGCGGCCAGCGCCAGCGTGTGGCGGTTGGCCGGGCCATTGTGCGCAACCCAAAGGTGTTCCTCTTTGACGAGCCTTTGTCCAACCTGGATGCTAAACTGCGCGTTCAGATGCGCGCAGAGATCATCCAGCTGCACGAGAGGCTTAAGGCAACCATGATCTACGTTACCCACGACCAGGTGGAAGCTATGACCATGGGCGACAAGATAGTTGTCATGAAAGACGGACTTGTTCAGCAGGTTGGCTCGCCGTTATATCTGTATAACCACCCAGTAAATCGATTTGTGGCCGGATTCATAGGCAGCCCGCCCATGAACTTTTTGCATGCACTCTTGTCTTCCGACGGCCTAAACGTGCTGCCCGACGGAACCCAGTGTTCCCTGCCGGTGGCTTTGGAACACCGACAAGCGCTTAAGAGCCGGGCGGGTCAGGCTGTGATACTGGGCATTCGGCCGGAAGACCTGCCGCTAGCCTCGGGCGAAAATGCGCTTAGGGCCCAGGTGACAGTCACCGAACCGCTTGGCGCAGAACTGCACCTGTGGGCTAAGGCAGGCGACGCGCTTTTGGTTTCCAGGCTGCCACCGCACCACGGCTTCAAGTACGGCCAGGAGGTAGCGTTTGCTCCAGCTATGGAAAAAGCCCGCTACTTTGACGCGAAAACCGAAGAATCCATACTACCGGTGGCCAGGGTGCAAGAGCGTTCCTAAACGTTAAGGGCCGTTCTGTATGACCAGGTCGCCCTGGGGCACATACACGCGGGAAGATGCTGGCAGTGA
>JAKQNL010000397.1 GCA_029565815.1 Spirochaetota bacterium
ATGCCTTCGGGGTTACAGTTGGTGTCTACCACCGCAACAATGGGAATGCCAAGGCGGCGAGCTTCCGCAACAGCGATGGCTTCCTTACGGGTATCGATAATGAATATGGCGCCGGGCAGCTTGTTCATGCCCTTAATGCCGCACAGGTTCTTGTCGAGTTTTGCCTTCTCCTTCTGGAGCTGGGCCTGTTCTTTTTTGGTAAACGAGCTGAAATCTTCTTTTTCCAGCTTTATAAGCCTGTCGATGGATTTGCGTACGGTAGAAAAGTTGGTAAGCATGCCGCCAAGCCAGCGGTTGTTAACAAAATATTGCTCGCAGCGTTCGGCTTCCTTCTGGATAGCCTGCTGAGCCTGCTTCTTGGTGCCTACGAACAGCACCGGTTTGCCGGAAGCTACCGTCTTGCGGACGGCTTCGTAAGCTTCCTTGATGGACTGGATCGTCTTCTGAAGATCGATAATGTGGATACCATTGCGTTCTGCAAAGATGAATTTCTTCATCCTGGGATCCCAGCGCTTCACCTGGTGTCCGAAATGTACGCCGGACTCCAGAAGGCTCTTCATTGTTACTACAGCCACAGTTCCTCCCCTAGACCCATAGCGCGTCGGCTTTGAGTCTTCCTTCACTAATTCTCGTGATTGCGCGCATGCGGCTTGCCGCATGCGGTTTCACGGAAGATTAACGCTTAACAAAGCGTTTTATGCGCTACCCTTAATAAAAGGATAATCGCTATCACGCAGAATGACATATAAGTCCCGTATTGGCAAGCCCATCACCGAAGAGTAGGAGCCATCGAGGTGTTCCACAAAACAGGAGCCTACACCCTGCACGCGGTACGCGCCTGCTGCTCCCTGCCATTCTTGGGTATCGATGTATGCGTTAAGCTCTTCTTCGCTCATAGCACTTATGCGAACCGAGCTTATGCTCACCGAGCACCGGGCCGTATCGGAAAGCCTGTCGAGCACGCACAAGCCCGAAGCTACCTCGTGCACCCTGCCGGACAAGATGCCAAGCATGGCGCGCGCGTCGGCTTGGTCTGCGGGCTTTCCAAAGGTAGCACCATCGAGCATAACCAGCGTATCCGCGCCAAGCACCCAGCGCATCCGCTCATCGCGTAAACCGGCCGCCGTCGTACGGGCTTTCAGTTCTGCTAATAGCTGTACCCGGCGCGCTAGCGGCTCATGGTCGTATACCGATTCATCCACATCCGCAGGCACAACCATACAGGGCAGCCCTAGCTGGTGTAGAATATCGAGCCGCCGTGGCGATGCGCTAGCCAACACTATCATCGTATCGCCGCGGAGCTCCATGTAGGCTTAAACCTTATTCCAAAGACAAAACAACGCGGCGGTTCAGCGCCCTGTCGCCCAGACCCATGGGTTCCTGTGCGCCTTTTCCGACGGTTTGCACCGTTATCCCGGAAGCAAGACCTGCCTTACGCAAATAGTCTGCAACCATCTTGGCCCTGGCTTCGCTTACCAGCATCTCGCCCTTAGGATAACCAACGGATGCGGAATGCCCGGTAAGCACGATGCTGCCAACGTCAAACGGAGACAATATCGCAGCCAGCGCGGCGAGCTTTTCTGCATATCCGTCGGCAAGCTCGCTACCGGAATCCGGCTTAAAGCGTATTGTTAACGCATCAATCGGAATCCCGCTTAAGTCCAGTGTGCGCGCAAGCGGAGCCGCCGTGCTTGCAGGCGCTACCGGGGCGCTAGGTTCTGGCACAGTCGGAGTCTCGGTGGCGGGCGCAACAACTTGCGCATTGGCAGAAGCTGCGTCAGCTCGAGCTTTATTAGCGCTACAGCTGTCGCATGAACGCAGGAAGAACAGCACCACCAGTATCACCACAATCGCAATAATCAGCCACAGCCACCAGGGCATCTTCTTTTTCCCGCCGTCGGTGGAACGTTGGCTTAGCTTCCGCTCGGAAGCTACGGTCGAACCGGCCCGGCTACTATCAGAAGAGCCGGAACTCGATTCCAGGGCGTTCATAAAAGCTTTGCCCTCTGCCCAAGCGTAAAAATCTTTTCTGGTA
>JAKQNL010000403.1 GCA_029565815.1 Spirochaetota bacterium
CAGCCCGGAGAGGGGGTAGCGGAGAAACGTCCGGCGCTGCCGGACTTTCGGAGCGAGGGGGAGACTTCTCCCTTCAAAACCATAGGTTTGGATTGATATGGCAGGGAAAGTAAGGAACATAGAGCAAAGTTCTTACATTCCTCCGTGTCTCCGTGCCTCCGTGGTCTGATTTTGAACGCTAAGTTGATGCTGGGAATGGGCCGATAGTTGTAAGAGATGGGGGTAGATGATGCTTGAAGGAACAACGTTTGGTAGGACGATGGAGCTTTTGGAAAAGAGCCTTTCGGTTTCCACGCTTCGCCACCAGGTCATAGGCAACAATATAGCCAACGCCGACGTGCCCAATTTCAAGCGATCGTCGGTGAACTTCGAGTCGTTTTTGTCCCGCGCGCTAGAGCAGGAAAAAATGGAGCCGCTTATGGAGCTTGCTGCTACCGAGGAAGGCCATATGCCTGGTTTTACGCCCGCAGACTGGCACGCCGTGCAGCCCAGGCGCGTCCTCGACTATGTGACTACGGCAAAAAACAACGGCAACAACGTGGATCCGGAGCAGGAGTTCATGGACGCGCTGGAAAACCAGCTGCGCTACACCATCATGACCCAGGCTGCGGCATTCGAATTTAACCAGGTAAACCTGGTGCTTAAATAAGAGGAGCTAGGATATGGGAATGTTTTCAACCATCAATATAGCCGCAACGGGCATGAGCGCAGAGCGCCTGCGCCAGGATGTCATAGCGGACAACATAGCCAATCAGTCCACCACGAGGACGCCCGAGGGTGGAGCGTTCCGACGGAGCCGCGTCGTACTTAAGCCGATAGCGGAAAACCCGTACTTTCGCCTGCCGTTTATGCCGGACAGCTGGGACAATGGCGCCGGTTCCGGCGTGCGCGTGGACGAAATCCAGAAAGACGATGCGCCCTTGCGCCTGGTGTGGGATCCTACCCATCCGGATGCTATAAAAACCGGCCCGCAAACCGGCTATGTGGAATATCCGAATGTTAACATAGTTACCGAAATGGTTGATATGATAGCTGCATCCAGGGCGTACGAGGCGAACGCTACCATGGCCAACGGAGCCAAGGCAATGTTCATGAAGGCCCTCGAGATAGGACGGTAAGCAATGGCTATAGTTTTTGGCACTTCCGCGTTTAGCGCGACGTCCCAGCTGTCCCAGGCATACCAGCTTAAGAACCTGATAACGCCCAAGGGCAACCAGATAGACCTTGCGCGCAGTGAAGCTGGTCACTTCGACCTTGCGGGCGGCTTGTCGCCTTTGGGCCAGAAACCCGAGCCGACCTTCCAGGATGCCATGCTCCTTGCCCTGAACGGCGTGAACCAGGATCAGCTGGACAGTTCGAGCGCCATAGAGCAGATGCTGGTGGATCCGGAATCCATCGAAGCGCACGAAGTTACCATCGCCATGTCCAAGGCGAGCATGTCGCTGAACATTACGCGAACGGTGCTGGACCGCGTGGTACGCGCATGGAAAGATCTTATCAATACGAGGTAAACCTTAGGGCGCCCTGGTGGCGTTAGTTAACGATTATGCGAATGGCAGGGAAGGCTTAGGAGGACATCTAAAGCACCGGTTTTAGAACTGCCCTTGAGGCCTTCCGCGTTCGTTCTTCTGGGAGGGGGAACATGAACGAATGGCTTAAGAAAACAGCGGACAAACTCAAGACTTTATGGGCATCGTGGGGCTTGCCGCAGAAGCTCATCCTGGCAGGCGTTGTGCTGGTGGCCATCGTGGCCCTGGTGCTCGTGTTCACCGTTTCCGGTGCGCCTACCCAGGTGCGCCTCATCAGCACGCCCATCCAGAGCGATGACGAACTACGCCTCATAACCAGCCGGCTGGACGAAGAGGGCATAGACTTCAGCGTGGCCGAGGGCAACATCATCTACGTTGCCGACCAGGATACGCGAGCCCGCGCGGTCTCCGTACTCATGCGCGAGGATCTTATTCCCAAGGGCACCTCGCTGTGGGACGTGTTTTCCATCGACCGCTTTACGGTGACGGATTTTGAGCGCGACGTAAACCTGCGCCGCGCCATTATCCAGCAGGTTACGCGGCACATAGAGTCCATCGACGCGGTGGACAAGGCAAACGTGGTCATCGAGATACCCGAAGACAAGCTGTTTGCCGAAGACCAGAAACCGGTAACCGCGAGTATCATCCTGTATCCAAAGCCGGGTTCCGACCTTACCACCAACCGTAAGCAGCTGGAAGGTATCCAAAAAATCATCAAGTTCGCGGTAACCGGCCTTGCGGACGAGAACATAGTCATCACCGACCAGAACGGCGTCATACTGAATGATTTTGCAGGCATGGCGGACTTTGACCGCCTGGAGCGGACCAAGCGCGAACAGCAGCTCATCCAGCGGCAGGAAGCCTATTACCGGGCGGCCGTGCTCAATGCCTTGCAGGAAATTTACGGTGCCGACCGCGTGCGCGACCTGAACATAAAAATCGACATGGACATGAGCGCAAAGGCCATCGTAACCGACGAGAATTTCCCCTTCGTGCTCAAGGCAGACGATCCTACAACGCCGTACGACGACTCTGACATTCGTACGTCCATACCCCTTGGAACCAGCAAAAAGACCTACGAGTACCAGGGAACCGGCTTTAACCCCGAAGGTCCTGCCGGCGTGGAAGGCCAAACCGCGCCTGCGTACAAGGACATGCTCAACATGCAGGGCAAGTCCACCGAAACCACGATTATAGAAAATTACGCCATAAACAAGCGCCATATCCAGGAAGACTACTCACCCAAAATTGACCGCATAACCGTGTCGGTGAATATCGACGGTTTGTGGAAGTGGAAGTATAATGACAAGGGTAGCGCCCTTATCCGGCCGGAAGGC
Organism: Spirochaetota bacterium; assembly: GCA_029565815.1. Classification (GTDB taxonomy): domain Bacteria; phylum Spirochaetota; class Spirochaetia; order Treponematales; family UBA12059; genus JAKLIU01. The sequence continues at coordinate 2,867 of JAKQNL010000403.1, forward strand.
GGCATAGAGCGCGAGTATGTACCGCTTGCAAAGGAAGAGCTGGACGCGGCGGCTGCCCTCATACGGGATGCCGTCGGCTACGACCGCATGCGCGGTGATTCGGTTACCGTGCGCAATATCCAGTTTGACCGCAGCACGCAGTTCCGCGAGGAAGACCAGAAGTACATCCAGGAAGAGCAGGTGCGTAAGGCCATCCTGTACGGGCTCATTGGCCTGGCTCTGCTCCTTGTGGTGTTTATCGTGTTCCGGCTGGTGTCCAGGGAACTGGAGCGCCGCCGCAGGATAGCAGAGGAAAAACGCGCCCTGGAGCAGCAGATGCTCAGGGAGAACGCCATACGGCAGGCTGAGGAGCAAAACATCGAGGTATCCATGTCCGTGGAGGAGCGCAAGCGCCTGGATCTCCAGGAGCATGCAATCAACATGGCCAAGGAGCATCCGGAAGACGTTGCCCAGCTCATACGTACCTGGCTCAGGGAGGAATGATAGATGCCGCAAGCTGCGCCAGCCAAGTCCAAGCCACAATCTACCGGCAGTTCCGGCTCTACGGCAAAAAAGCCCAAGAGCGCAAAGGATCTTAACGGTCGGCAAAAAGCAGCTATTTTCCTCATTACGCTTGGCTCGGAAATTTCTGCCGAGATCTTCAAGCACCTGCGCGAAGACGAGATAGAAACGCTTACCTTCGAGATAGCGCGGCTTGAGAACGTGGAACCGGAACTGAAAGACGCCGTGCTCATGGAGTTCCAGGAACTCATGATGGCAAGCGAATTTATCAGCTCCGGCGGTATAGACTACGCACGCGAGCTATTGGAAAAAGCGCTGGGTTCGCAGAAGGCCATAGACATCATCAATCGCCTTACTAGTTCCCTCCAGGTACGGCCCTTCGATTTCATACGCCGCACAGACCCTGCAAACCTTCTTAACTTTATCCAGACGGAGCACCCTCAGACCATAGCTCTTATCCTTGCCTACCTGGAGCCAAACAAGGCAAGCTACATTCTTACCAAGCTGCCCAAGGAAAACCAGTCGGACGTTGCAAAGCGCATAGCCACCATGGACCGCACCTCGCCGGAAACCTTGCGCGAGGTGGAGCGCGTACTCGAGAAAAAGCTGTCCACCCTGTCCAACGAGGATTACACCGCAGCAGGCGGCGTGGACGCGATAGTGGAAATCCTGAACCTTGCGGACCGCACCACGGAAAAAGGCATCCTGGAAGCGCTTGAGGAAGAAAACCCCGAGCTTGCCGAGGAAATCAAGAAGAAGATGTTCGTATTCGAGGACATCGTCATGCTGGACAACCGGTCCATACAGAAGGTTATCCGCGAAGTGGATACCCAGGACCTTACCAGGGCGCTCAAGGGCGTGGACCCGGAAGTTGCGGAGAAAATATTCCAGAACGTGTCCAAGCGCGCGTCGCAGGCCTTGCGCGAGGATATGGAGTACATGGGCCCGGTGCGCATCAAGGACGTGGAAGAGGCCCAGCAGAAGATCGTCGCGGTCATCCGCCACCTGGAGGACACCGGCGAAATCATCATCGCCCGCGGCGAGGACGACCAGCTCATTCAGTAGGGGATTATAGGTAATGGCCAAAAACGTATTCAGGCCCCAGGAAATCGTACACCTCACCAGCGCGTATGTGCTCAATGCGCCCAAGGACCACGGGCAGCTTGTGGAGCTGGAAGAATCGGAACAGGTAGAGGAATACCGCGGTCCTACCGCCGACGATTTTAGGCGGGAAGCCGAACTGTTCAAGGCAAACTGGGATGCTGAACGGGAAGCCATGATAGCGGCCGCGCGGGCCGAGGCGGAAACCATAGTCGCAAAAGCGGAGGCAGCAGCCTTCGATGAGGTAAAGCGCAAGAACGACCAGGCGCTGCGCATACGGCGTGAAGCCGAGGAAGGCGCCGAAAAAGCCCTAAAAGACGCCGAAACCAAGATTGCCGCCATGGAAGCCCAGGCCAAAGGCAGGCTGGACGAAATAAGCAAGGAAGCCCAGCGCAAAGGCTGGGAAGAGGGCAGGGAAGAAGGCTACAAAGAAGGCAAGGCCGAGGTTACGCGCCTGGTGGACAGGCTACACGTGATACTGGAACGGGCAATGGACAAACGCTCGGAAATCCTCGAGCAGACCGAAGCCCAGATTGTCGAGCTGGTGCTCCTCATCAGCCGCAAGGTGGTCAAGACCATATCCGAAAACCAGAAGAATGTGGTTGTATCCAACATAGCGCAGGCTCTACGCAAACTGAAAACGCGCAGCGAAGTTATCATCAAAGTTAACCTTGCTGACCTGCAGCTTGCCACGGAGCACATAAAAGATTTTGTGGAAATGGCCGAGAACGCAAAAGGCATCACCGTGGTGGAGGATACGTCCGTAGACCGCGGCGGCTGTCTCATAGAAACCGATTTTGGCGAGATAGACGCGCGTATCCAAAGCCAGCTGCATGAGCTGGAAGAGAAGATTCTGGACATTATGCCCATACGGACGCGCGGAAAGGCTCAGTAAATCATGGATCTGGTAGGCAAGTATCTGGATGCCGTCGACCGTGCCGACCCCATCAAGTACACCGGCAAAGTGACCAAAGTCCAGGGACTGTTGGTGGAAAGCCGCGGGCCCCAGGCTGTTGTTGGCGAACTATGCCAGATACTGATTCCGCGTTTGGAAAAAACCGTCTGGGCGGAAGTAGCCGGTTTGCGCGGCGATACGGTCCAGCTTATGGCATACTCGGCATTGGACGGCATAGAGGCCGGTTGTACCGTAATAGCAAGCGGCGAAATGCTGAGCGTTCAGGTGTCCGACAAACTTTTGGGCAGAACCCTAGACAGCATGGGTAGGCCTTTAGACGGTAAAGGCGATATAGCTTCTGCCCTGCGCTATCCGGCCGCTGCAACTGCGCCAGACTCCATGACCCGTAAGCGCATCCACACCCGCATGGCTTCGGGCGTACGCTCCATAGACGGCTTACTGCCTTTGGGCAGCGGCCAGCGCATAGGTATTTTCGCAGGCTCCGGTGTGGGTAAGTCCACCCTCCTTGGCATGGTAGCGCGCAACACGAGCGCGGACATAAACGTGATAGCCCTTATCGGGGAACGCGGCCGCGAAGTGCGCGAATTCATAGAAAACGACCTTGGAGAAGAAGGACTGGCCCGGTCGGTGCTTGTCGTGTCCACCTCGGATACGGCGCCGCTGGCCCGTTTGCGCGGCGCCTATGTTGCGACGGCCGTGGCCGAATATTTCCGCGACCAGGGCAAGCA
>JAKQNL010000431.1 GCA_029565815.1 Spirochaetota bacterium
GGTAACCGCGCCGAAGACCTTGTGTGGTTCCAGAAGCACAAGCCGGCGGGCGTTACCCTCGTTGACCGCTCCGACGACACCTACATGATAGCCGTGCAGGGGCCGCGAGCCATCGAGCTCCTGGACCTGTTGTCCGACATAAAGATTTCCGACTTTCCCCGCTTTACCTCCGGCAACGCAAAGATCCTTGGCGTTTCCTGCCTGGTAGGCCGCACCGGCTACACCGGCGAGGACGGCGTGGAGCTGTTCTTCCCGGCTGCCGATGCCGAGAAGCTGTGGACCGGTCTCATAGCCGAGGGCGAAAAGCGCGGCATAGAGACCAAGGCCATAGGCTTGGCCGCCCGCGACAGCCTGCGCTTCGAGGCCGGCATGCCCCTCCATGGCCACGAGATCAGCCAGGACATTTACCCCCTGGAATCCGGCTTCAAGTGGGCCTGCGACTTTGAGAAAGACTTCATCGGTAAGGCAGCCCTGGAAAAGCTCCAGGAAGCGGGCGTTGCGCGCAAGCTCGTTACCATCGAGGTAACTGGCGGCGTTCCGCGCGAGGGCTATGAGGTGCAGAATGCCGATGGCAAAAAAATCGGCCAGGTGGTTGCCGGCATGTTCTGTCCATCGGTCAAGAAGTTCGCTGCCAACGCCCTGGTGGATCCGGCTTTCTCCAAGACCGGCACTGCGCTCAAGATTGTCATACGCAACAAGCCGGTAGACGCCGTAAGCGTAAAACGGCCCTTGTACGTGCCCACCTACAGGCGCTAAAGCACGGCGCGCTTTTGGAAGATACGGGCTGTACCGCTACGGACGCCGCCCGGCGCATAGGGACCCGCTGGAGCAATGGCGGCCGCGGGCACCCGACTCTGGTTATGGAACTATAATGAGGAGGAAACTATGAACTTTGACAAGAACGCCCGCTACAATGCTTCCCACGAATGGGCCCGAAAAGACGGCGCCGAGATCGTTACCGGCATTTCCGACCACGCACAGCACGCCCTGGGCGACATCGTGTTTGTGGAACTGCCCGCCGTTGGCAAGACCCTGAAGAAGGGCGAAGCATACGGCGTCGTTGAGTCGGTGAAGGCCGCCAGCGACATGTACATGCCCATGAGCGGTACCATCACCGCCGTAAACCCGGCCCTGGAGGGTGACCCTGCCCTGGTAAACCGCGAGCCCTACGCCGGCGGCTGGATGATCAAGTACAAGCCCAGTAACCCAGCCGAGTTCGACGGCCTTTTGTCCGCAGACGCATACGAAGCAGAAGCCGGCAAGGAGTAAACCGTGCCTTTTATTCCAAATACAGAAGCTGACCGAAAGGCCATGCTGTCGGCCATAGGCGTGTCCTCCATGGATGCGCTCTTTGGCGATATCCCCAAGGACAAGCGCTACCCGAAACTTGGCTTGCCCCAGGGCTTGTCCGAGATGGAGGTTATGCGCGACATCGAGGCCTTAGCCGCCAAAAATGTCGCCGCCAGCGCATGTTCATGGTTTTTAGGCGCAGGCGCATATAACCACTTCATCCCAGCCACCGTGCCGGCCCTGGCCAGCCGCGGCGAGTTCCTTACCGCATACACGCCCTACCAGCCGGAGGTTGCCCAGGGAACCCTGCAGGCCATCTTCGAGTACCAGTCCATGGCTGCCGAGCTTTTTGGCATGGATGCTGTAAACGCAAGCCACTACGACGGCGCTACGGCCCTGGCCGAAGCGGTGCTCATGGCATACAACGCAGGCGGCGACAAGAAGCGGGTTGCAATCCCCGCGGCCCTGCACCCCGAGTACAAAGCAGTCCTTAAGACCTACTTTGCCGCTTTTGCGGTTGAGTTTGTCGAGTACAAGGATGAGCCTGCAAAAGCTGCCGCCGCGCTCGATGACGCTACCTGCGCATTCGTTGCATCCTACCCGGACTTTGAAGGCCGCGTGCACGACCTGTCCGGTATCGCAGACGCTGTGCATGCCAAGAACGCTCTCTTTATCGTGCACACCGATCCTATCATGCTTGCCCTGTTCAAGAGCCCCGGCCAGTACGGCGCAGACTTGGTTACCGCCGAGGGCCAAAGCCTGGGCAACGCCATGAACTACGGCGGACCCTTTTTGGGCATGATGGGCGCAAGCCAAAAACTGGTGCGCAAGATGCCCGGCCGCCTGGTCGGTCAGGCTGCAGACAAGCAGGGCAGGCGAGGCTTCGTCCTTACCCTGTCCGCTCGCGAGCAGCACATACGCCGCGAAAAAGCCGTGTCCAACATTTGCTCCAACCAGGGCTTGGTCATGCTCATGGCTACTATCTACCTGGAAACTTTGGGCAAGAACGGCCTTAAGGCCGTTGCAGAGCTGTGCTGGAACAAGGCCCACTATGCGGCCACTGTTATAGGAAAGATACCTGGCTATTCGGTAGGCTCTTCCCTGTTCTTCAAGGAGTTCGTGGTAAAGACCCCGATGCCCGCGGCCCAGCTTGTGGAGCGCCTTGAGCGCCAGTGCGTGGTCCCCGGCCTTGCCCTGTCCCGCTACGACCCAAGCCGGCCCAACGAGCTTTTGGTATGCGTTACCGAGATGAACACCAAGGCCCAGATAGACGCCCTGGCCGTTAAGCTGGCGGAGGTAAGCAAATGAACCTGAAACCAGAACCCCTTGCCTTCGAGCTGTCCAGCCCCGGCCGCGTTGGCGTTGCCCTTCCGGCCTGCGACGTGCCCGTCACGCCCCTGCCCAAGGCAATGCTGCGCGACGAACTTAAGCTACCCGAGCTGGACGAACTGAGCGTGGTCCGCCACTTTACCCTCTTGTCCCAAAAGAACTACAGCATAGACAGCCAGTACTACCCCTTGGGCTCCTGCACCATGAAGTACAACCCCAAGGTGAACGAGCAGGCCGCTGGCCTTCCCGGCTGGCGCAACACCCACCCCCTGGTGGGCGACGAGTTCAGCCAGGGCGCCATCGAGCTCATGTACCGACTACAGCGCAGCCTGGAGAAAATTGGCGGCTTTGTTGCTTCCAGCCTACAGCCTGCAGCCGGTGCCCACGGCGAGCTGGCCGGCGTGTTCATGATACGCGCATACCACCAGTCCCGCGGGGACACCAAGCGCACGGTCATGCTCATCCCGGACTCCGCCCACGGCACCAACCCGGCTACCTGCACCATGGCCGGCATGAGCGTGCTTACCATACCCAGCAACGCCGAGGGTGGCATAGACCTTGATCAGCTTAAGGCCCACTGCAACGATACCGTGGCCGGCATCATGATCACCAACCCAAGCACCCTGGGCCTCTTTGAGAAGAACATCGTACAGATTGCAAAGATGATCCACGATTGCGGCGGCCTGGTGTACGGCGATGGCGCTAACATGAACGCCATAGCTGGCATCGTTCGCCCGGCGGACCTGGGCATCGATGTGATGCACTACAACCTGCACAAGACCTTCTCCACGCCCCACGGCGGCGGCGGTCCGGGCGTAGGCTTTGTAGGCGCTACACCCGTGCTTGCGCCCTTCCTGCCCGGCCCCGTGGCCGTGGAAAAGAACGGCCGCTACGCCATGGAAATGCCGGCCAAGAGCATAGGCAGGCTTAAGAGCTTCTACGGTAACTTTGCCGTGCTGGTTCGCGCATACACCTATGTCGCGATGCTTGGTGAGGAAGGCATGCGCCGCATGGCAGAAAACGCCGTGCTCAACGCGAACTACCTCAAAGTGCTCATAGAAAAGCACTACCCGGTTAAGTTCTCTCGCGGATGCATGCACGAGTTTGTGGCCATGGGCAACTTCGTGGACGGGGTGCACACCCTGGACATAGCCAAGCGCCTCATCGACTACGGCTTCCATCCGCCCACAATCTACTTCCCGCTCATCGTTCCCGAGGCCATCATGATCGAGCCCACCGAGACGGAGAGCAAGGAAACCCTGGACGCGTTCGCCGCGGTCATG
>JAKQNL010000435.1 GCA_029565815.1 Spirochaetota bacterium
CGCTTCTGTAGGGTTCGAACAGGAAGCCAACTTTCTTGTCAAACTGGGCGGGGCACAAGCCAGTACTAAAATTTCGGCCGGCTTCGATTACAGTTCCAGTAGGAGTCAGGAGACCACCACAAGCCTATCCTGGTCAACTCCAGCTGGAGAAGATATGGTGGTCTTTACCTGCATCCCGTATGATGTGTACTACTACGAGATAGTACAGTGTAGCGATCCGGCAAGCGTCGGTAGTATCGTTACGGTAAACTTACCCAGAAAGCCCATCAGTACATCGGCAACAGTCGAGTTTTTTAATGCGAACAACGGTGATTTCCCCGACATCGGTATGGCAATTTTGCAGCACAGCCGGGGTAATCCTCACAGCTATATGAGTCCCATGACCGCCAAGCAAATAGCCGGAGCATCGGGATTTTACACACCTGTTAGCGGAGCCCAAACCATAGGGCAAGGATCTGGCACCACAACCATCGGAAGGGAAGACTCCGCTACGGTAGAGGAATCCTATACCGGAACATATGCTGTGGAAGTGGAAGGTGAAGTAAATGTAGCAGGGGCTACAGTTGGAGCCGGTGTCGAGTTTTCCGGTTCCTATAGTTATGCGTACAGCCTGACGGACAGCACCTTTGTTGAAGGAACCGTTGGCAATATCCTGGATGGAGCTGTATGGGCAAATCACCGATTTGCCTGGGGCCTCGTGTCGTTTATGCACACCAATGCTGCGAAGGTAGCTCTGTTTCCTGTTCTTACCTATTGGACTCACTAAGGTTTACGCAAGGTGTTTTGGTCGCATGCGTCGTGCATGCTCCCGACGACCGCCTTCGTTCGCTGTCGGCGCCGTACGCTCTGCGAGCGTTTGGCGAGAGGAAGAGTATTGTAGTGTGCGGCTGAAAGCCGCACGGCGCCATCCATGCGCGCTTTTCGCGCCTGTGCGGCGCGCGCTCACTGCGGTTCAAATCCCTCAGCGCCCTTCAATAAAAAAAGTCGCCTTGTGGCAACTTTATGTTGGGCGCTGAGGGATTTGGTCTACGCTTCTCGACTTCCTGTCTCGAAGCTTCGACCCGCCTTGCCAACTCTCGCCGTCATCGTGACGGCTCGTCCTCGCATACGCTCGGACCGTTGGCTGTGGTTCAAATCCCTCAGCGCCTTTATATACAAAGACCCGTCCACAAAATGTGAACGGGTCTTTGTATGGGCGCTGAGGGATTTGAACCCCCGACATCCTGGGTGTAAACCAGGCGCTCTGACCAGCTGAGCTAAGCGCCCCGACGGGGTAAAATTAGCATGCGCGGAGAGCTTGGTCAAGGCTGTGCTGGTACTCTTTTGTATGGTACAATCAAAGCATGAAACTCGCCTGCGTGGGCAACGCCCTCTTGGACGTGATTGCGTTTGTCGATCAGGATCTTCCGACCAGCCTCGGTCTCCATCCGGGTTCCACGAACCACGTGGATAAGGCTACGATGGATAGGGTTGTATCTTCCATTCATCATAGTGTTCAGACTGCCGGCGGCGGCGCGGCCAATACGGCTAGGGCATTTTCCGCACTTGGAGGCGTTGCAGCATTTGCTGGAGCTGTGGGAGACGATGCTGAAGGCCGCCGCTATGCTTCCGATATGCAGGCTGCAGGCATTACACCGCTTGTATCCATGCTCAAGCAAAGTACAGGCATTTTTCTTGCGATGATAAGCCCCGACGGCATGCGCACGGTAGTCGTTCATACCGGGGCGGCAGCACATTTTTCGCCGCAGGCTGTGCCGGATGCGTTTTTTTCTCCAGACGCGGTACTGTATGCGGACGGATTTCTTGCAAGCGAACCGGAACGCCTCCGAGGTTTAATCGAGCGGGGCAAGGCGGAGGGTATGCGGGTAGCCCTCGATGTAGGCGGACACAGACTCGCTTCCGCAAATGCGGATTTCTTCCGACAGCTTATACGCTCAAGCTGCGACTGGGTATTCATGAATGAGGACGAGTTTGTAGCGCTTGCAGGCGGCCCGGTGGACGCTTGCCTGAAAGATTTCTCTGCAAGGGCAAAAGCCCAGGTCCTGGTAAAGCGTGCCGAGGTAGGCTCTGTGTGCTGGCACGACGGTCAGGTGGTAGAAAGCCCCGTACGGGCGATTCGGGCTGTTGACTCCACCGGCGCCGGAGACGGTTTTTCGGCCGGCTTTTTGGCGGCAGCCTTGTCCGGCTGGCCGCTTGCGCGCTGTATGCGCATGGGTAACCGGGTAGCCGAATATGTCATACAAGTACCCGCCATGAGCCTGGAGCCAGCACGGCTTCGAGCAGCCTTCACCGAAATGCTATAATGGACCTCTTAAAACTTCAGTTTTGAGAGGTCTTCCTTGGAAAATACCGTGTTTTCAGCCGAAAACGCAAGAGAACCTTAAAAACCACAGGGTTTTTAGTGGTTCACTATAAAATAGCCCAGTGGGCAACGTTGCTCGTTGTCAGTATCCCAAAGCTTCGTACCACCTAAGACAGCCGCATGCAAGAAGCCTTCAAAATAGGTTGAAACCGTTTAAAACCTAGGCAAAACCTTGCCATTATGGCCTAAACCTGTATATTTTAAATCAAAAGCTTCAGAAAGGATGCCAGCATGTCCGACAACCAGATTATCCCTATAGAAATGATGCTTCCCAATAAACTGCCCATCATACCCCTCAACGGTAAGCCTATATTCCCCGGCATTTTTACCCCCATCATGCTTGGTAGCCAGGATGAT
>JAKQNL010000441.1 GCA_029565815.1 Spirochaetota bacterium
GCGATTGCCGCCGAGAACCTTCAGGCCGCCGAAAGCCGCATCCGCGACGCGGACATGGCTTCCGAGATGGTGGGCTACGTGAAGAACCAGATTCTGTCCCAGGCAGGCGGTGCTATGCTCGCTCAGGCCAACACCCGGAGCCAGTCCGTCATGCAGCTCTTGGCTTAATGACCAGTATATAAAACCGTTCACGGTACCACTGCGGAGAGCTTCCTGGACGTCGTCTTTCCGCGACGGTAGTACAGTGGTAGAAGGAGGGGATCGCGCCCCCCTCCTTCTACCCTTTTTCCCAAAAGGAGGAAACGTATGTCAATCAGCGTTTCAGCCATTAGCACGGCACCGCCGCCCACAATGGACCAGCGGGTGCACCTTGCAACTCAAAACCAGGGCCAAAGCCAAAGCCAGCAAGAGCCACGGCCGCCTGTATCCATGGACACAGTCATTGCAGAACTGTCCGACGTAAGCGCAGCCTTCTCTAAGCGCCTGTCCTTCCAGTTGAATGAAAAACTGGACCAGGTGGTGGTCAAGGTGATAGACACCGAAACCGATACGGTTATCAGGGAGCTTCCGCCGGAAGAATTGCAGAATGTCCATGAGCGCATACGCGAGGTTATGGGTATATTGTTTGACGAGCGGGCCTGACCGAATCGCGGCCCGAGGGGGGCCCTATGTCGGATTTTAGCATACCCGGCGTCACCAGCAAGTATGATACCCAGAAGCTCATCGAAGACCTGATGAAGGTCGAGCGGATACCCAAAACCCGCGAAGAAGAGCGATTAAAGGCTATCGAGCTGGAACGTACCGCCTGGCTGGACCTGAACCGCCGGCTAACCTCGCTCCGTGAGGTTGCGCGAAGGCTATACTCCTACCAGAACCCTTTTTCCGAACGCATAGCGGAATCCAGCGACGAGTCCGTCCTTGGCGCAAGCGCAACCCGGGAAGCTATAGAGGAAACCCGGTCCTTTGTTGTAAAGCAAACGGCCAGCGCCGACCGCTTCATGTCCAACCAGCTTCCGTCCGACTACAAAATCCCTGCCGGTGACTATACCTTTACCGTTGGCGACAAGACAGTCAAACTGTCGTATGCAGGCGGGAGCCTTAAGGATTTTGCCGATGCGCTCAACCGTAAGGGCGGCACCATAGTCCGGGCGCAGGTGGTAAACGCAACCAGCGACACGCGCATACTGGTTGTAGAATCACTCATGCAAGGCTCGGCAAACCGTTTGGGCTTTGCGGGGGCCGCAGAAAAACTGGCCTTGGATGCCGGCATCATAGTGCCTGGTACTGGTTCCCGCCGGGACCTACCCGTGGAGCAAGCCGGAAAATTCGAAAAAGCCTATGAAGCTTCCAAAATTGTCGCAACGGGCGGCAGCCTGAGCGTAGCACCCGGGGCAGAAACCGCCATCAAATTTGCATCAGCCGTTCCAAGCGCCGGCCTGGTTATGGAACTGGAAATAGAAGTGCAGGACCTTGGACAAGCTCCCCAGGAGCTGCCGCCTTCCGGTCCAGTAGTGCCGGGCATAGGCGGCATTACCTATGAAGATATAACGATACAGAGCGCGCCGTCCGACCCGGCAGCCCCTGCATGGACCCCGCCTGCGCCCGTGCCGCGTGTAGATGATCCAAAAATCCTGTACCTGATAGATGCATCGGGTAAGGCCATAGCCCTACCCGCCGTAGATACAAGCCCGGGCTGGAAGAAAATAAGCATACCGATAGCTGCATACGCCGACGCGGTTATGGGGCTAGGCGTGCGCAACGGGAATACCCACCGACAGATACAGATACGCTCCGTAAGCGTATTCGACCCAACCGAAACTGCCGGCTACAAACCTAAAAGCCCCATAGATACAGCCCGCGACGCTATCATACGCATGGACGGCATCGAGGTAACCCGCTCTTCAAATACCGTTAGCGACCTATTGCCCGGCGTTACCCTGGATCTTAGGCAGGCATCCGATAAGCCGGTTAAGCTGAGCATCAAACCCGACCGGGAAGCGGCAAAAGAGGGCATCATAGAACTGGTCGGAAACTATAACCGCCTGATGGCCGAACTGAACATCGTGTCGCGGAGCGAAGAATCCATACTGTCCGAAATAGACTACCTGAGCACTGAAGAACGGGCTACCTACAAAGAGCGCTTAGGCATGTTCCAAGGCGACTCGATGATAGGCCAGATGCGTTCGTCCTTACAGCGCATCATGATGGACGTGTACGGCACGGATCAGGGCCCAAAAATCCTGGCTACCTTTGGCGTATCCACCAACACCAGTAGAGCAAGCGGCGGCTACGACGCATCCCGCCTGCGAGGCTACCTGGAAATAGACGAATCAGCCTTGGACAAGGCCCTGTTAGACAGCTTTCAGAGCGTTCGCCAGGCTTTTGGCTTTGACTCGGACCGGGACCTGATTGTGGATTCCGGCATAGGCTTTGCGCTCGATGCGCTGATGAAACCCTATGTGGAAACAGGCGGCATTATCAGTACCCGAACGCGCACCCTCGATGACCAGATAGCCCGGCAAAAGCGCACGATAGAAACGCTGGACAAACAGCTGGCTAAAAAAGAAGAAGAACTGAAACGAAAATACGGCCTCATGGAAGGCGCACTAGGGCAAATGGAAGGCTCGTCCAAGGCATGGGAGAGTTTCGGCTCCGGCGGGGACTAACGGCAACCAAGGCAGCGAGCCGCGCGGCGCACGCACAAACAGGAGAACGCACAGCATGGATATACGGGTAAACGGCGACGCACTACACATCGACACAGAAGGCCGCAGCCTTGGACAGATTCTTTCAGAACTGGACGAGCGGCTGGAAAACGCAGGCGCTATCATTATCAGCGTTAAGGTAGACGGCAAGGAAATGGACGCAGACGAGCTGCCTGCCTTGGCGGACACAGCCGCAAGCAATCACCAGAGCATGGAACTGATGGCCGAAAG
>JAKQNL010000444.1 GCA_029565815.1 Spirochaetota bacterium
AAGCCTGCATAATCGGCCTGGTTTTCCCGGTTCCTCTGTGCAAGCATATCTGCCAGGGGCACGGACACAAAGGGATTATCGCCGGTGGCGCGCATGATGCGGCTAAGCCCAAACTCGGATGCGGCCAAAACGTAGCGCAAAAGCACATCATCCTTTGGACCTGCAAACAGCGCAAAGCCGGCCAATGATGCCGCTTCTGCAAGCTCGATAGCGCCAGCGTCGTCGGTGGCGAGAATATAGTCGTCTGCATGCACAGCCTTGAGCCTATGCATAACAGCATAGGCTAAGCTGCCCGGCCCAAGCGGCAACAGGGCTTTGCGCGGCAGCCTGGAAGAGTCCAGCCGCATTTGCACGACGAGCCCTAAACGGTCAACGACCACAGTACTCATTCCAGCGGATCCCACAGCTGCACAACGCGGGCAGCATCTTGCCTAAAACGGTACTGGTTGTGTTTAACCCATGATCGCGCTTGCCTAAATTCGCTAACAGAACCGAACAGCCCAAGGCCAGAACGCAGCAAGAATCTGAATAGTCGGGAGCTGGGTAAATAGGCCTTATCATCTCGAAACAAAGGACCCAGGTTTTTGAGCCAGAAGCGACCATAGGAAGCATCCGCAGTCGCATCATCTGCATCCACAGTTCCTTGGTAATTAAGCTTGAGTGCCTGGGCGTGGAGTATTCGCTCCCCCATAAGCCATGAGCGAAAACCGAAATCCATTTTTTGCCAATGCGGTTTTTCTATGGTCCAGTCGTAGCCGCCCAGCAGGGAAAAACGCGCCTTACTATAAATGCCCGCATAGTCGAAGGGGAAGACACTCTTCTCCCCATCTCCTTTTGGCGGTAGTCCTATGACGCGGATATGAGCGCCTTCCATGGCCGGATGCATGACAGACGGAAGCAGGGAGCCGCCAACATCGCGCAGCTCCGGGACCAGCACGGCAGAATCCAGTTCGACTACCCGATCCAGAAACCTGCTCGACAGGGTGCTGGAAGCAAGGCGTTGGTCGTTCCACAGAACGAGCACATAGGGTCCGCAGGATTCACGCATGCCTGCATTGACCATATCGCCGGGGCCTGCCTTCTCGCGCAGAAACACGAAGCGAACCTGCGGGAAGCGTCCGGACAGCGTTTCCAGTTCCGGCGGCGGGTCTCCCGCATCCACGGAAACCACTGACTGAAATCCCGCAGACAATAACTCATCCAGCATGGAAGCGCGGGACAGCCTTGGGCCACGGTTAAGGAGCAGTACGGATACGGGACTTCCGTCGGGGCAGGCTTGCGCCCGGTGACCGCCAACCACCGTATAGGTTGGCTTACGGTCGTCAAGCGTTGAAGGTATGGTATTCATCACATTGTCCGCAGGGTTTCGGATACTCAGCGCGTATATGCTGGCTATAGCACTGACCAAGGCGGTCCCAAATACTCGCTAAGCCATCGGTAAATACATTGCCAGCCGTTTGATGGTAGCGCAGGCGGCCTGGATGCTCCGGGTCTTTTTCTAGCGCATGCTTACACAGGGGCACCGTTCCATCCAGCAGCACAGCCATATCCCGAGCCAAATGGCGGCACGGATAGCGTTCCAAGGGCGACAAATCGGCTACACTGCGGTTCGATAGGCTTTTGGCAAAGGAATCGTACTTCTGGATGATGACGCCCTTGGTCTCTTTTTTCCAGGAGCGATAGAAAGCTTCGAGCCTGGGCTCATTGTCCTTCATGCGCACTGCCTGCACATGAAGCCGGCCAGGATATGCCCTAGCCATACGCAGGGCGAAATCGCTGGCTTCGGCCCGCCCATCCCCGCGGATGGCACGATAGCCGGCTTCATCGTCGTCATCCAGGGACACTATCCAATTGACGCGGCTGCCACCAAGCTCCGTTATACGCTCGGCAACACCGGGTTTCCAACCTATGCCGCTCGTTTCTATGATGAGGGAAAACCGAGGATGAGCAAGAACCGCTTCGGCCAGGGCAAACGGATCCGGATGGAGTGAACACTCACCCCACAGGGACATATCCACCACTAGATCATCGCACAGATCCTGAGCCATAGCCATAAGCGCGCGGAATCGATCCACGGGCATGAAAGCTGTAGCGCCCACAACATCGCCGGCAAGCGCCGGATAGGGACAGTAGGAGCAAGCCTGGGGACAGCCTTCGGCCACCTGTACCCATAGGAAAGCTGGCAGGGTGCGCAACAAATCCGGCTTCGTAGGCAGAATCCCAGCCAGGGCAGAAGCAGTTCGTATACCCTGTGCCCATAAACGCTCAGCAGACAGCGTATTGCGTTTAGTATCGCAGGTTGGAGAAAAGCGGTACACGCGCATATCGATGGGAGCAAGTTCTGTCTCCACATCGTATGCGTTCATATCCTTCTGGATGAGGGCAAATAAGGCTTCCCGTTCTATGCCGCCAGCCGTTCCAGAATCAGAAGCCGTATCATCGCGGGCAGCAAGCTCGACGAGGTTGGGTAGACAGCGGGATGACAACACCTCTGCTGCGAAACCGGACGGATAGCCGTCGGCAAAGGTGTATTCGGCACGGAAACGCTTGTGTATTGATAGAAGACGCTCACAGAGCTCTAAATCGCTAAACGGCGAATCGCCCTGGAGGTAGAGTATAGGTAATCCACGGGGATACTGTTCCGAATCGGCCGCCGATACTAAGGAAGCCATATCCGACAGGCCTTGACCCATAGTCCATGTATCCCGGGTAACGAGCCGTACACCCTCAGGCATAGCTGGCAGCTTTGGACCGCCTCGCCGTGCTAACACGAGAACCGGAGCTCCATCGGCAAGGCGCCGAGCCAAAGACAGGACGCGATCCAAAGCTGACGGGCCTGTGGCAAAGGGCCGCAGGGCGTACTCGGTGAGCGTCGTTGCGTTGATAGCGACTGGTGTGTACATAATCCATTCATATATCGGCCTGGAAAGCCCATCCGCTAAAGCCTTCCGTTCCGAAGGTAGTGTTACGAAGCTTTGGGATGGAGTCAGCCAAGCCAGCAATCACCTATAGTGTTACGAACCTTTGGGATACTTCTATCGTAACCCTAGCTACAAAGTATAATTACCTTTATAAAAATCTGAGCACTGAACAATATGTATTAAAGTAACGACGTGGGCTGACAATCATACGCCCTTATCCCAAAGCTTCGTAACACTAGTGATTTACCGAAGTCTCTTAAAAAAGCTAGACAGTCCAGTATAAGGTGGTGTATCTTAGCTATCCCTACAACATACTGTAGGCATTGGGAGGAACTATGAAAATCCAGCGGAGATTCACCACAGCCGGCAAAGGCCCCTACGAGGGTATTGCATGGGAGAAACGGGTATCCGAAATACGAAACCCCGACGGTACGGTGATATTCCGCATGGACGGCGTAGTTGTTCCGTCCACGTGGAGCCAGATAGCTACGGACATCATCGCGCAGAAGTATTTCCGTAAAGCTGGTGTGCCTGAAGACAGGGCGCAGGCATGGCGTGCATTTGTGCCGCCGGTTCAGCAGATACTTGCCGGGGACTCACCTATTCCCGGTTCCGAACATGACGCCCGCCAGGTGTTCCACCGCCTGGCCTACACCTGGCTGCTCTGGGGACGAAAGTCCGGCTATTTTGACAGTGACGATGACGAAAAAGCTTTTTATGATGAAAGCTGCCGCATGCTTGCCATGCAGATGGCCGCTCCGAATAGCCCCCAGTGGTTCAACACCGGTCTCCATGCAGTCTATGGCATCGAAGGTCCAGCCCAAGGTCACTTTTACGTTGACCCGGAATCCGACCAGGTGCTTGCATCGAGGAGCGCATACGAGCGGCCGCAGCCCCACGCATGCTTCATCTTGGACGTGCAGGATGATCTCGTTAACGAGGGCGGCATCATGGACCTGGTGGAGCGCGAAGCCAGGTTATTCAAATATGGCTCCGGTACCGGCTCCAACTTTTCACGCATCCGCGGATCCAGCGAACCGCTGTCCGGTGGTGGTGTTTCCTCTGGTCTCCTTTCATTCCTGAAAATTGCAGACCGCTCCGCTTCCGCCATCAAGTCCGGCGGCACGACTCGACGTGCAGCCAAAA
>JAKQNL010000022.1 GCA_029565815.1 Spirochaetota bacterium
CACCACAATGGGCCTTGAAGCCCTCCTTAAAGGTTTTGAGGACGAGGGCGTGCCTTTTACCATGCACCGCGTGCCGGATGAGGATGTGTCCTTTGTGCTGGCCGACGCATGGAAGTGCGAGGGCATAGTGCTAGCCATGCCCACCTACGAGTACAAGATGTTCCCGCCCATGGCCTACGTGATGGACCTGTTCGAGCGCAAGCACGTGTGGAACCGCAAGGCCCTGCGCATAGGCAGTTATGGCTGGGTTGGTGGGGCAAAAAAAGAGTACGAGCAGAAGGTTGCCCCCCTTAAGTGGGAATGCGCCGAGCCCATAGAGTGGGCTGGAGCCCCCGACGATGCCATGCTCAAGCTTTTGCGCGAGCGCGGCCGGGAATTTGCCCGAAGCATAAAAGCTTGACACAAGTAACCGAAGGGTATAGGGTGTTTCTATCATGAGTAGCAAGGTTTTTCTGACAGCCATCCATCTCCATCATCACGGCCACGCGAACGCGGTCATGGTGATGCTGTAGGCCCTGTCAGGGACCAACACGGAACGCCGGCCGCTTATGGCCGGCGTTTTTGTTTTCCGGACCTGTCGGCTCTCCGACGGTTCGGGCGAAAAGCCGGCCAGTAGTGGCCGGTTTTTTTTATGCCCGGATGGAACGAGAAAGAGAGGAACGGATTATGAGTGAGCGTAGCAGAGGATTACGTATGGCCCTGCCCAAGGGCAGGATGCAGGCTGGGGTAAGCCAGCTACTGGCGGATGCCGGGCTTAGGGTACTTGGCAGCGAGCGGGATTACAGGCCAAGCCTCAACTGCCCGGACATGGAGCTAAAGATGCTTAAGCCGCAAAACATTGTGGAGATGCTTGGCTGTGGCAGTATGGATGCAGGTTTTGCAGGCGCGGACTGGATAGCCGAACTGGCCGGAGAACTGGATGCGGTTCCGGTGGAAGTGCTCGATACGGGCTTGGACCCGGTACGCGTGGTTGCCGCGGCTCCTTCGGGCTTACTGGAGGGCGGGCAGCTGCCACGGCGCAGTCTGGTGGTGGCCAGCGAGTACGAAAACCTAGCCCAATCCTGGATAGGCACGCGGAGCTTGAACGCGCGCTTTGTGCGCTCCTACGGGGCAACCGAGGTGTTCCCGCCGGAAGACGCCGACTGCGTGGTGGACAACACGGCTAGCGGCTCTACCCTGCGAGCGAACGGCCTCATTGTTGTAGACGAGCTGATGCGCAGTACCACGTGCCTATATGCAAGCGCAAAGGCCATGGACAACCCACAGCGCCGCGAGCGCATCGAGTGGCTGGCCATGCTGTGCAAGTCGGTACTGGAAGCCCGGAGCCGGGTGATGCTTGAAGTAAACGTGGACGAAGCAAACCTGGACCGCCTGTTACAGCTGTTACCTGCCTTAAAAGAACCGACGGTATCCCGCCTGCGCGGCGATGCAGGCTACGCCGTAAAAGTGGCCGCCCCCCGCTCGACGCTACCACAGCTCATACCAGCCATACGCTTAGGCGGAGG
>JAKQNL010000024.1 GCA_029565815.1 Spirochaetota bacterium
GGAACCTTAAAAACCATAGGGTTTTTAGAGGTTCCCTTATGCTCGGGCTTTTTGTTTCCATGCTTTAATCATGGCGGACTGGAACAGCATGGCTACAAGGACGGCTAGCCCCAGGGCCAAAAAGGTAACGCGCATGGAAAATGCCTGGTACAGTATGCCTCCAGCAACGGAACCTGCTACCTGTCCTCCCGTTAGTAAAGCTTCATGGGCGCTAGCCCGGCGGTCCCTATCCGGCGCGCCGCTGGTCGCGTAAAACAGTGAGTTCGTGTAGCTCAAGGACATGGCCAGCCCAAGTAGCACAAACAGCGCGATGTAGATAATCGGGCTGGCCGCAAAGGCCAGTCCTAGTAACAGTATGGCCGTTATGCCGGACACAAGGGGCACAAGCGATCCGCGGAACTGCCAGAAAGACAGCCGCCCTAGCAGTATAAAGCCGGCTGCGCTTGCCACCGATCTCATGGTAAGCATAAGCCCTACAAAGGATTCGCTTGCACCAAGCTCGGCTCGAGCAAATACCGGGAACACGTTAAAGACCACGCCCATGGCTGCATACATGACGAATACGCCAAGCCATGCAGGATAGCGTAGGGGCGTAGACTTGTCCGCGGGCAAGGCTTGTGCCGATCCAGCCCTGCCGCTTGTTTCCAGCGGGTCCGGCAAAAGCCTTCGGGAAATCAGCACAAAAACAGCGTTCAGCACGAATAGAGCCAGCGCTGTCCATACCGGCAGAAATCTGCCCGCTTCATAAAGTAGACCACCCAGCCAGGGGGCCAGCACGCCGCCTAAGCTCCAGGATGTGTTAAACAGGCTGGCTGCTTTGGACAGGGACGAGCCTTCCAGGCCTCTGGACAGCCAGCCCATAAGGGGTGGCCAGAAAAACGCGGTTAGTAAGCCGTAGGAAGCATAGGCGATAAAGGCCTGCGGTAGTCCACGGAACGCAAGAAACGCGCCCATAACCAGTGCGCTGCCAGAGAGCATGATAACCATGGAAACTCTGGGAGCAAGCTTGTCGGTAAAACGCTTAAAGAGTATGCATGCGCTAAAATAGAATATGGACCAGGTTGCGCCAAACCAGCCAACCTGGGCAGGGCTTGCCTGGTACAGGTCTTTAACGAGGAACAAAAGGCCTAGGTTGGTTAGCCCTATGGCTAGGCTATTCATGAATGCGGACGGCACTATGACAGCCATACGGTTTCTGGGAAGATCGGCTTGTGTGGGCATAATTTCTCGCTTGCGGCCGGCTCGGGTCCGCAGTCAGACAATAGCCATCGCCGTGGCTACGGGTCAAGGCTCGATTGACCCGTAGCCTGTCCGATCCTACAATGAGAACACGTTACAGTGCGGGGGATGCATGGCCACAGACGAAAACAAGCGTATAGCCCACCTTGCCAAGGCTATAAGCAGGCACCAGGACTTGTACTACAATGCCCAGCCAGAATTGACGGACGCGCAGTTCGACGCCCTGTGGGACGAACTTAAAGCACTGGCTCCGGATCATCCCATTATCCTTTCCTTAGGCGAGGATAAAGCAGACGGTTTCCCCAAGGCTAAACACATACTGCCCATGGGAAGCCAGGAAAAGGCAGCTAACCCCGACGAATTTCTTTCATGGTGCGACAAGGTACAGCATCCGGAATACGTGGTTCAGTACAAAATGGACGGGGCTAGCCTGGAACTGCAATACAAAGAAGGCGAACTGGAACGAGCGGTAACCCGTGGCGACGGCCTTGTGGGCGATGACATTACTGCTAACGCTCTTCGTATGAACGGTGTTGTCAAAACTCTTCCGCAAGCTTTTAGCGGGGCTGTGCGCGGCGAAGTGCTCATGGCAAAGGCAGTCCTAGCCGGGCATTTCCCCGACAAGGCTAATTGCAGAAACGCTGCCAACGGCATCATGAAGCGCAAAGACGGCGCCGGTAGCGACAAGCTCGATGTGGTGGTCTACGATGCCGCATTGGCTGGTACCTTTGATGCGCCTGCCGGAGCCGCTACTGGCACAGTGCCTGAGGCTCCGTTTCATGATGAACTAGCAAAGCTTGCCTGGCTTAAGGACATGGGCTTTAGCGTGGTGCAAACCCAGCTGTTCACACAAGCATACGAGATTGTGGATTACCGGGCCCGTGTCGCAGCCGAACGCGATAAGCTTCCCTATGACATAGACGGCCTTGTTGCAAAGGGACGGCTCGTGGATGTCGATGACATGAAACGGGGGCGGCCTGAAAAACAGATAGCCTTCAAGTTTCCCCTGGAAGAAGCCGTGGCAAGCCTCCTTGCGGTGGAGTGGAGCGAAAGCGGCTCTACCTACACGCCCATAGGCATTATGAGTCCGGTACGCCTTGCTGGCACCACGGTACAGCGGGCAAATTTGGCTAACACGAATACGATACGGGGCATGGGCCTGGCTATAGGCTCGAAGGTGCTGGTGGTCAAACGCGGTGAGATTATCCCAAAGATAGAAGGCCTTGTGGAGAATCCGCCGGGAACCACTCCTATTGTTGCGCCCGTACGCTGTAGCTGCGGAGCCAGCCTTGTGGACGAAGGCACCCGTTTGTACTGCCCGAATGCGGACTGCCCGAAAAAGGCTTTGCACCGGCTGGAAAAATGGGTGTCCGTGCTCGACATACGCGATCTGGGCGCAAGTATCCTGGCCCGTCTGTTCGAATCGGGCAGGGTGAAAACCATAGCGGACCTGTATACCCTGGATGCCCAGGAGCTGGCCGAGTACGACCGCATGGGACCGACCCTGGCCGCAAAATTGGTAGCCAACATACACGCCAGGCAGGAACTGAGCCTGCCGGAGTTTTTAGCTGGTTTTGACATCGAAAACCTTGGCCTTACGATGCTTGAAAAAATTACCCAGGCTGGCTGGGACACGTTGGAAAAACTGCGCAGTGCAGATGCACAGGAGCTTGCTGCAGTGCCAGGCTTTGGAAGCATAACGGCTACTGCTTTGGTGCAAGGCCTGTTGCTGCTGCGCGATCAGATGGATGCAGTGCTTACAGGCGCTTTTGTCCGTATCAAAGCACCGGTACAGGGCGGCTCGTTATCTGGTTTGTCGTTCTGCTTTACCGGCCAGCTGGAGTCCATGAAGCGTGCGCAGGCGGAAGCTGCGGTAAAAACCTTGGGTGCATCCATACGCTCGTCAGTCGGGCAGGGCTTGTCATACCTGGTTACCAATGACCCGCTTTCCGGCTCGTCAAAGAACAAGAAGGCTGCGGAGCTTGGCGTGGCCGTGATAGGCGAAGATCAATTCCGTGCGCTCATAGGAAAGGCTTAAAGCGATGGCACAACGATACCGGTATCTGAAAGCGCTGTTTCTTTTGGCCCTGGTGCTGGGGATTGCTTCACTGGGCATTAGTGTTATCCGGTCCATGCAAAAGGCAAAACTAGCGTCTTTGGAAGACGGCATCGCTGCCTTGCAGGAAGAAACGGTGCCCATGCGTTTCATGGTGCTGTCCAGGAATGGAACAACGCTATCCGTTAGGCTAAAATTCTATAACCTGGCGGGAGACGAGTTTGCGGCCATGGACACGGAACTAGAAGGCGAGCAACTGTACCTGGATTTTTTGGCCGTTCCGTACGGCAAAACCTGGATTGCATTCCCCGACCGTGTGTTCACCGAGCTCGTAGCGCCGGAAGCTGGGCTGGACTTACAGCCGCTTGTGGCTCCTGCCATGGGTCCGCGTACCTACACCGGCGGTTCCCTGGACGGAAGAGCCCTTATAGAAATAGGCACACTGTACAGCGCCTTGCAAAGCGGACAGCCCGTGCACGGCGCTTTTGGAAATGCGGTGCACGATATAGCCCAGTTAGGTTCCTTCCGTGTTGGGCAGGTATACAAAATCGTCATAAGGAAAAAGGGCGGTTTGGAAATTTTGGAGGAATAGCATGGATAGCATTAACGCACAAGACATACTGGCTGCGCTTGCAAAAGCTCTTCGATGGCTGGGCACGCCCTGGGGCTTGGCTATCCTTGTCGCCGGCTGTGCGGCTCTGTTTTTATTCCGGGTGTGGAACGCAGCCCGCTCCCGCCAGCTTGCGTGCTTAGCCGCCGGCCAGCGTTTCCGTGCTGGCGAAGCA
>JAKQNL010000025.1 GCA_029565815.1 Spirochaetota bacterium
TTTCCGCCCGAGCCAAACGGCTGGCTGCACATAGGCCATACCAAAGCCTTTAACCTGAGCTTTAGCGTGGCTAAGGAATTTGGCGGGCTGTGCAACCTGCGCTTCGATGACACCAATCCTGAAAAAGAAGACCAGGCCTATGTGGACGCGATCAAGCGCGACATACGCTGGCTTGGCTACGAGTGGGGCAAGAACGAGTTTTACGCATCGGACTACTTTGAGAAGCTGTACGAGTACGCCGTGGCTTTGATACGCAAGGACAAGGCCTACGTGGACGACCTGACCGAGGACCAGATACGCGAGTACCGGGGCACCGCCGTACCGGACAAGAACAACATCACCATGACGCCCCCCGGCCGGGACAGCCCGTACAGGAACAGGAGCGTCGAGGAGAACCTGGACCTGTTCGCGCGCATGCGAGGAGGGGAATTCGCCGACGGCTCCCGCACCCTGCGCGCAAAGATCGACATGGCTCACCCTAACCTGAATATGCGCGACCCGGTTATGTACCGCATCAAGCGCCAGAGCCACTACCGCGTTGGCGACGCCTGGTGCATCTACCCCATGTACGACTTCCAGCACCCGCTGTCCGATGCCATGGAAGGCATTACGCACTCGCTGTGTAGCCTCGAGTTCGAGAACCACAGGCCCCTGTATGACTGGTTCATCAAGGAGTGCGGGGCCTTCCCGAGCCGTCAGATAGAGTTTGCCAGGCTCAACATTACCTATACGGTGCTCAGTAAGCGCTGGCTTCAGCGCCTGGTGGCCGAGCGTTATGTTGACGGCTGGGACGACCCGCGCATGCCAACGCTCTCTGGCCTTAGGCGACGCGGCTATACGCCCGAAGCGGTTCGAGACTTTCTGTCACGCATAGGCCTTGCCAAGACCAACTCCATGGTGGAGATACAGCTTTTGGAACACTGCCTGCGCGAGGACCTTAACAAGCGCGCACGCCGCGTTATGGGCGTCTTAAAGCCCTTAAAGCTCATCATAGAAAACTGGCCATCGGGGACGGTAGAAAACCTGGATGCGGTAAACAACCCTGAAGACCCAAATGCCGGCACCCGCGTCATTCCGTTCTCCGGCCAGCTGTGGATAGAGCGGGATGACTTTCAGGAAGTGCCGCCGCCCAAGTATTTCCGCCTGTTCCCGGGCAACTCTGTCCGTTTGCGCTACGGATACATCGTTACCTGCACCGGCTTTGACAAGGACCTTGCCACCGGCGAGATTACGGCCGTGCGCTGTAGCTACGATCCTACTACCAAGGGCGGCAACGCACCCGACAACAGAAAGGTTAAGGGAACTATCCACTGGGTGAGTGCAGAGCACGCGGTGCCTATGGAAGTTCGCCTCTTTGAGCACCTATTCCCCAACGAGCGCCCCATGGAGGTGCCCGTCGGGGTGGATTGGGTAACGACCGTAAACCGCGACTCAAAACAGATAGTAGCAGGCTGGGCAGAGCCCTGCCTGGCCGACGCACAAGCAGGCCAAGCATTCCAGTTTGAGCGCATAGGCTACTTTGTGTGCGATCCGGACAGCAGGCCGGGCAAACCCGTTTTCAACCGATCGGTGTCCTTACGCGACACCTGGGCAAAGATAGAAAAGAAGCAGGCAGAATGAAACGCACATACTTTTTAACTCGCATAGCGGCAAGCGTCTTGATGCTTGCCATGGCCAGTGGCTGTGCACGGAAAGAAGCCCAAAAGGAAACGCTAGCAGATCTTTCGCGGCCTAGCGTTCCGCCTGTTGCAGTGCTTACTGGCGCGCAAAACACTAGCGCAGAGCTCAACAGCCTGCCTGCGCGTATCGATAGCGACCAGCTCGCATCCATAATGCAAAGCGCGCCCTGTGCGACCGAGCTTGAACTTGTAGCGCTACCCAAAGGCAAGCTTGTACTCTTGGACGTACGGACGGCAGAAGAGTATGCTGTGGGCTTCATACCCGGGGCCATTCTAAAGCCCTATGACGCAATGCCTGGAAACCTAGATGGCCTTCCCCGGTGGGCTCCTATTGTTGTGTACTGCCGCTCTGGTCGCAGATCCGCTTTGGCGGCAGCAACGCTTAAGGCATCCGGTTATACAAATGTCGCAGATTTTGGGGCTATAGATAGGTATACAGGCACGTTGGCCCGTCCCTAGGCTTACGCGTTTAAGGAGAGAGTACATGGTAGAAGAACGACGCATGGGCGCGTACGAGCGCATATATCAGCAGCTACAGCCTTTGATAGCAGAGAAAAGTCCTAACCTGGTTGCTGGCATGGCAACTATCTGCGCTGTTTTACACGCAAAACTCAAGCATCATTTTTGGACCGGTTTTTACTTCGTGTCTGGCCCCGATGAACTGCATGTTGGGCCCTACCAAGGCTCCGTAGCCTGCCAGGTGCTTAAGGGCAGGGGCGTGTGCCTTGCATCTGCCATAAAAAAACAAGCTGTGGTTGTGCCCGATGTACATGCCTTCCCTGGCCATATCGCATGCGATTCCCGTTCGCAAAGCGAAATTGTCATACCGCTCCTCATTGATGGCATTGTTGTAGCCGTATTGGACATAGATTCCGACAAGAAAAACCAGTTCGACGACGACGACATACAGCCGCTAGAAAAGATACTATCACTTTTACAGCCGCTGGGCAAAAACGGACGGCCCCGGCTAGCCGTATGCTGAAAGGAAGCACCATGAACCTGATCGATACAAGCGTACGCGATAGAGCGGTACAGGCGACCGTGGAGCTGTGCAAGATTCCCAGCCCGACAGGTTTTACCCGCCAGGCGGAGCGCTATGTTTTTGACGCTCTTGTCGCTCTTGGATACAAGCCGGAGTACACGGTTAAGCGCTCGGTGCGCGTGTGCCTGGGCGGCCAGGGTAGGCCCCTGGTTTTGGCAGCCCACGTGGACACCTTAGGCGCAATGGTGCGTTCTATCAAACCGTCGGGAAGCTTACGGGTGGCTAAACTGGGCGGTTTTCCGGAAAACTATATCGAGGGCGAGAACTGCACCATACACACCCGCGCCGGCAAAACTTTTAGCGGCCGCTTCCTTTTGGACAAGCCGGCCGTGCACGTAAACAAAAATGTCGGCACAACTGCCCGGGACGATACGAATATCGAAGTGGTCATAGACGAACCCGTTTCCAAAGCCGATGAGGTAAAAGCGCTGGGCATTGGAGCTGGCGACTTTGTATCCTTTGATCCGCGCACGACGCTTACCGACTCCGGCTACATAAAAAGCCGTCACCTGGACGACAAGGCAAGCGCCGGCATTCTACTTGCCCTTGCCGGCTGGCTCAAAGACACTAAGCGCGAATTACAACGATCCGTGTGGCTTCTGTTCACCAACTACGAGGAAGTTGGGCACGGAGGCAGCGCCGGCCTTCCCGACGGGGTTGAGGAGATTCTGTCGGTGGACATGGGAGCCATAGGCGAAGACCTGGGCACCGATGACCGCAGCGTGTCCATATGCGCAAAGGATTCATCAGGCCCCTACGACCTGGAGCTTACCGACAGCCTGGTTGCTATAGCAAAGGAAGCTGGCCTACGCTACGCGCTCGATGTATATCCGTTTTACGGATCGGATGCCGATACCTCGCTGCGGGCCGGCTACGATATACGCCACGGTCTTATAGGCCCCGGCGTGCAGGCATCTCACGGCTACGAGCGCACGCACCGCGATGCGATACAGGCGACGCTAGAGCTCTTGGCCCGCTACATCGTCAAGGCCTAAGCACGAGCAGGCCTAAGCACGACCAGGCATCGCTCATCGTCCAGGAAGGGTACGTGTACAGGCAAGATTTCTGCGCTGCTGTACAGGCCTTCGATCTGCGAAAGCTCGGATTGGGCCTTGTCCGCGCGTCCTTTGTACGCAAGCACATAGCCGTCCTTTGCACAGACGGCAAATACCCGCTTAAACAATTTGCGCTCAAAAGGCCTGAATGCGCGGAAGGTTATCAGGTCCCAAGAGCCTTTTGCCCGTTCCACCTGTTGTTCCATGATGTCGACGTTATCAAGCGATAACTCATTTTTCATCGTTTCCAGAAAGTGGATGCGCCGGCTCATGCGATCTAAAAGGGTTAGTTCCAGTTCCGGCCGCGCTATGGCTAGGGGAATGCCTGGTAGGCCTGCGCCGGTACCAAGATCCACTAACTTTACGGGAAAGGCCACGCCGCGTTGCTCGCGTATCGATGCGCACAGGCTGTCGATTACGCAAAGAGGGGCCAGGCTGTCTAGGATATGCTTTATAGTAAGGGTGTCCCCGGAGGCTCCGACAAGGCCGTATGCCGGGTTCCACGCTTCTATGGCTGCAGTGTATCGGCTCAGCTTATCAAAAATCATTCCGTTAGCCGGTAGTTTGAGCCGGGTAAGCCCGTCGGTAAGAATAGAATTTTCCACAGCGTTAGTGTAAGCACCAATCGGCTTTTTTTGCCAGTGGCAGCCAGTGCTTGACCATAGCTAAGCGCTACGTCGATACTGCTAGGATGAAAGTTATCCGCATACTGGTACCCGTCATTGTTCTCGCAGGAGCCGCGGTGCTTGCCTTCGGC
>JAKQNL010000027.1 GCA_029565815.1 Spirochaetota bacterium
CTGCCTTCATTTCTGCCTGCACGCTTTGTGCATGGCCTAGGCACACGACACATGCATACAAAACTATCAGCGTATATCGCATACCCTTGTACGCTGGAGTAAACCGTACAGCACGCGCAGCTGCTCACGCTACTGCCTTAAACTTTCACCGATTGCGCGCTCCTATTCCATGCGCTACAGTAGCGGATACGAACGAGCCAAGCGGGGTAGCATGAACCAGGACAGCGTGAAAAACTTGCTTCTATCCATTGAAGAGCCGGAAACCGAATTTACGGTAACCTTTACCGGAAAAGAAAGCTCTGTGGTAAACGGCCTGTATAAACCGCTTACCCACGAGATATTGATACACAACAAGAATTTCCAGACCGACGGCCAGCTGGTGTATACGGCCATCCACGAATACGCCCACCACCTGCATGGGGAACGCCGTGCATTCCTCCCCGGAGCCCGTGCGCACACCAGCGAGTTCTGGGCTATCTTCCATGCGCTGTTGGAAAAAGCAGAAGCCAAGAACCTGTACAAGAGCGTCTACGATAGCGAGCCTGATTTTGTGGATCTTACGGCGCGCATCAAGGCGATATTGCCGGAAAACGGGTCTATCATGCTTGCGTTCGGTAAACTTGTGGTCGAGGCGGAAGCCCTGTGCAAAAAGCACTACGTTCGCTTTGAGGATTACCTGGACCGAGCCATAGGTGTGCCGCGAACCAGCGCAACCGTTGCCATGAAGGCATTTCACCTGAATGTGCCGGCCGAAATAGGCTGGGACGCCATGAAGGTGGTAGCCCAAACCGCACAGCCGGCAGCCCGCAGCATGGCTCTAGAAGCATTCCGAGCCGGAAAAAGCCAGGACACCGTCAAGGCAATGATACGCCAGGCAAAGCCAGAGGACAGCGATACGCTTTCCCAGCTGGACAGGGAAAAAACCCGGCTTGAGAAAACCATAAAAACCATGCAGCAACGACTTGCATCGATAGAGCAACAGCTTGCCGCCTTGGAAGGTAAGCGGTCGTGAGCGGCTTCATCATACTGAGCGTTGCGCTGTCCGCTCTGGCCCTGGCCCTGCTTATATCCGTGGCCCTTACCCTGTCGCGCCTGCGCATAGAGCTACCGGCAAACAATCCCGAAGCCGCCTTAGCCGGCGGAAAAATCGCAGCCAAGGCCGAGCGCACTAAGCCCCTGGTGCTGTGCGCCGGGGACTCGCTTACCCACGGCGTGGTTAGCGTCAACTGGGTGGACATGCTTATTCGGCGTATGCCGGAAATCGACTTTGTCAACGCAGGCGTCAACTCCGAGCTTGCCTGGAACCTGTACCAAAGGCTAGACCCTATCATCAAGCTGGACCCGGATTGCATCATTGTCCTTATAGGAACCAACGACGCAAACGCAACCCTGGGCATGCAGCGCGCTCTTGGCTACATGGCCACCCAGCGGCTGCCAGAACTGCCCACGCCCCAGTTCTACCGCGAATGTCTGACCCTCATCGTGCGCCGCCTAAAAGCAGAAACCACCGCGAACATAGCGCTGGTATCGCTACCGCCCATAGGCGAGGACAGGGGGCACTACGCGTGGTTACGCAGCGAAGAATACTCACTCCTGGCAAAAAATGTAGCCAAGGACGAAGCGGTGACGTATCTACCGCTACGCGAGCGCCTAAGCGCATATCTGGAAGGCGCGCCAAAGCAGAAAGCCATAGCACTTGAAGATTTCCTTAGAGCTGGTAGCCGCGCCCATATAGACCACACCCTGTTTGGCAAAAGCTGGGACCACATATCGGCAGCCAATGGCTTTCACCTGCTCATAGACGGCATACACCTGAACAGCCACGGGGCAACCATCATGGCCGACCTAGCCGAGCGCTTCGTGCGCGAGAGTACTCGCGTGCGCGAGAGTACTCGCGTGCGCGCTTAACCCAGGCTAAAGAACAGCGGGACCAGCACCGGCACCAACAGGGACAAAAGCGCGCCGGATGCAAAACTAATCGGCACGGCTTCCGGGCCAACGCATTGCTCCACAAGCGGTAAGGTTACGTCCATGGCCGTAGCGCCGCCAACGCCTATGGCCGTGTACGGGCGCTTACTCATGGCCAGTAATGGAATGATAACCAAGGCTATGGCTTCCCGCGCCAGGTTTGCCAGAAAGGCTGCCGAGCCAAGAGCCGGGTCGCCAAGGTCGGCGATAAGCACGCCGGACAGGCTGTACCAGCCAAAGCCCGCGGCAAGTGCCAGGGATTTGCCAGCGCCCAGGCCAAAGGGCAGGCCGGCAAGGAGGCCGCCTGCAAGGCTGCCTAGTACCGTTGCAAGGGGCACGATAAGCGTATCGGCGCGCACAAAGGCCGAGCGTAGGGAAATACCGGACTGCGCAAACTGTATGCCTATCATGAACAGGAGGGCGTTCAAAACCCAGGTGGTTATACTTCCATAATTAAGCTTGGCAAATTCCGGCAGCACGGCCCCTAGGATAAAGCCTATGGCCACCATAAGTAACAGGAGGCCAGAGCCCTTGAAGCGCCGTAGGTCAAACGAAAGTATCCTGCCGCCCGCTTGCCGCGCAACTTGCTCGCGAACAGCGACAGCTTTGCCAAAAAGCCAGTACGCTAGGCGAATGGCCGCTATGGTTCCGGCCACCGAGTAGATGGCTACAAGACCGGCCAGGGCTCCAAGGGTGCCAAGCTGGGAAGACAGCTGCCTAGAATTGCCCAGGCGAAAGCCCATCACGGCAAGCAATACCCACAGCACTATCTTTATGATCCAGTCGGTAAGGTGGGGCTTTGGTGATAGTTTTATCGCGTGCACAAGAACGCCGCCAAGCAAAAAAGCCACCAGTATCGCAATCTGTACAAGAGCGTCCATTATACGACGGCCTCCACCCAGGCTCGGCTTGCGCCGCAGTAGTCTGACAAAAGCTGTGCAAAGCGATCGCCCAGCGCCCTGAGGGCATCTTCTGTATAGATCGAAGCCGGCGCGAATATGAAACCGGCGAAGTTCACGCTGGCATCAGTAAGCTTTCCGGCCATGGAATCCTTAACCGGGTTGCCGCGCGGGCTTCCGCTAGCTTCGCATACGCACAGAAGGCCTTGCAGATCCATCTCGTGGCCTGCCTGGTTAAACACATAGGATTCCCCCGCTCCGCACACGCGGATGAGCGCATGGCCGCCCAGGCTAGAAGCATCCAGTAGGCTTATGGGCAGGCCTGTCTGGAGTGACAGGAGATTATTGCAGTCCACCGGCGCATTGATGGACGGAAAGCGTTCCTCGCGCGCGGCTTGGGCTAGGTACTCGCTGGCGGGTTTCTGCCGCCCGGCCGGTTTATAGCCGCCGGCCCTGAGCATGGCCCGCACGGCCTCTTTTACGGCGGCCGGTGGAAAATCCTCGTCCTTGCGCTGTAGAGCCAGGGCGGAAAGCTCCTCTGTTAGGGCATCCGGGC
>JAKQNL010000028.1 GCA_029565815.1 Spirochaetota bacterium
TACCAATTTCACCACTTCCGCAATAATGATTTCACCAACGGACAAATTTCTGCAGCACAATATACACAATGGCGCTCTTTGAGGAAACCACGAAGATTAATCAGATGGAAAAAACAGGGGCAGACCCTGTCTCAGACACCATTCAGTCTCATCTTCCGCACCAGCGACTCGGCCTTTTTGCCATTTCCTATACCCAGCAGTTCTTTGATGACCCAGGCAACCAGTATGACCGCGACGACGATGGCTACGATGCGAATGATTCGTCCCATAAGTATCTCCTTGTGTTACAGAAAAAGCTGAACCGACGATTCGGCGGCATGAGCAAGGAAGGTGGCCACTCCGCCTACTTCCATGTTCGGATAGTCTATCATTTCCTCACGTTTTAGGCCCATGAGGTCCATGGACATTTCGCATATCACGATCTTGACGCCAAGCTGGCCGGCTATCTGGAACATTTCATCCAGGCTGGCTACGTTTTTTTTCTTCATGATGCTGCGTATCATGGCGGTGCCCATGCCGGCCATGTGCATTTTTGATAACGTTGTTTTGTTTTTACCGCGGGGCAGCATGATGCCAAACATCTTTTCTATGAGGTTTTTGCCTTTGGCTTTTTTCTTGGGATCGCGTAGGGCGGCCGTTCCCCAAAAGGTATAAAACAAAACTGTTTCCATGCCCATGGCTGCTGCGCCGGTGGCTATGATCATGGAAGCTATGTGTTTGTCCAAGTCGCCTGAAAAGACTATCATGGATAGCTTCTTTTTGGCTCCCGGGCGTTCTTCCAGCTGCGCTTTTATGGCAGCCAGTTCTTTTTCTATGTCCACGGATGCCTCCTTGATACTGTAATACTAGGCAGTGCAGGCCTTAAAAACAATAGCATTGCTCCGATATGCAAGCGTTTTGTGCCGCGAAGCTTCAGGGCACTTGCGCGATTCCAGCTTGATTATGCTGACATCCAGCTGTATAATGTCATGCCGCCGGTTTCCTGCGGCTCGTTTGGTGTACACGCAATCAGTATTAGGAGGAATCGATGGGCCTCAATATCGTGGTGCTCGTCAAGCAGGTCCCGGACACGAAAAACGTGACCGGCAAAGCCATGAAAGACGACGGAACCGTAAACCGCGCCGCCCTGCCGGCCATTTTCAATCCAGAGGATCTGCATGCGCTGGAAGCGGCGTTGCGCATCAAAGACGCGCACCCGGACACGCGCGTCAATGTGATAACCATGGGCCCGCCCGCCGCCGCCCAGGTGCTCAAAGAGAGCTTGTTTCGCGGGGCTGACTTCGTGGCCCTCATAACCGACCGCAAGTTCGCCGGTGCAGACACGCTTGCAACCTCCTATGCACTGTCCTGTGCGATACGCAAGATAGGAGCGGTGGACCTGGTGCTGTGCGGACGCCAGGCCATAGACGGTGATACCGCCCAGGTAGGCCCGCAGACGGCCGAAAAGCTTGGCATGAACCAGATCACCTGCGTGTCTGATATCGCGGAACTGGATGCGAAAAAACGCACCATAAGCGCCCGCAGGTCCATTGAAGGCGGTTTCGAGCTTGTTAAGGCAAAATTACCTGTTTTGCTTACGGTTACCGACGAAGGCTTTGAGCCGCGGCCGCCATCTGCACGCCGCGTCATGATGTACAAGAACGCGGTCGCTTCCGCATCCAACGACGCAAGCTACGACGAGTGCTACATGAACGCATCCGCGTGCGCCGATGACGATATCATCGCGCTGTGGGATATCGCGTCCATTAAGGCAGACCCGGAAGCATGCGGTTTGGCCGGTTCGCCCACCAAGGTGAAAAAGATCGACTCGGTGGTGCTTACCGCCCAGGATATTCGCATGGTCGACGCAAGCGAATCCGGCATAGCGGCACTGGTCCACGAACTCATCGCCGACCACACCATCGGCTGAACCCTAAGGAGCAATGCATGAACAAGAACAATGTGATGGTGTTCGTCCAGCAGGACGACGGCGTGGTGGCCGATGTAAGCATCGAGCTTCTGTGCAAAGCCCGCGAGCTGGCAGATAGTTTGCATGTCAGCGTGGAGGCAGCCTTCCTTGGCGACAAGCTTGCCGCCGCTGCAAAAGCATTACTGGCATACAAGGTGGACCGCGTGAATCTCATGCAGTCGGAACACCTTGCTCATTATACGCCGCTTCCATACACGCAGGTGATGGTCGACCTCATAAAAGAACGCGAACCTCAGATCGTGCTCTACGGAGCGACCACCACTGGCCGCGACCTTGGACCGCGCATAGCCAGCGCGCTTAAAGTGGGACTAACCGCCGACTGCACCGACCTACAGATAGGCGACCATGAGCTTGGCGGCACCACCTACAAGAACATCCTGTACCAAATCCGCCCTGCTTTTGGCGGCAACATCATAGCAACCATCGTTAGCCCGGAAAAAAAGCCGCAGATGGCAACCGTACGCGAAGGCGTTATGAAGCTGACGGCCCAGGAGCCTGGCTACAAGGGTGAAGTGATAGAATATAAACCTGGTATCGGAGTAGACCTGCTTGTAAGCCAGATACTGGAAAGCGTCCGCGAAGAAAAGACGGTAAATCTTAAAGGCGCGCAGATCATCGTGGCGGGCGGCATGGGCGCTGGAAGCAAGGAAGGCTTTGACCAGATCGTGAAGCTTGCCCAGGCTCTAAACGCGGAAGTGGGCGCAAGCCGTGCCGCGGTTGACGCAGGCTGGGTGAACAAAGCCCACCAGGTTGGCCAGACCGGCACGACCGTGCGGCCAAAACTGTATATCGCATGCGGCATCTCCGGTTCCATTCAGCACCGCGCCGGCATGGCGGAAAGCTCGCGCATCATAGCGATCAACAGCGATCCGCAAGCTCCCATTTTCCAGATTGCCCACTACGGCATTATCGGCGATCTGAAAGACGTGATCCCCGCCTTCATCAAGGCGTACAAGAACAAGGCGTAAGGGAGGCTGGTATGGATAACTTTTTAACCGACAACGAGGACCTTCTGTTCCATCTGGATACGATGGACCTGGATAGAATCATACGACTGTACGAGGACGATTTTTCCGAAGCCGGTGTGTTTCCGCATGCACCTAAAGATGTAGCCGACGCCAAGGACAATTACCGGCGCACGCTTGAAATCGTTGGACAGATAGCTGCAGAGTACATGGCTCCTTTTGCCCCCGAGGTTGACGCAACCGGCGTGCACCTGGTAGACGGCGAAGTGGTGTTCGCCCCGGCTACCGCCAAGGCATGGGACATGATGCGCAAGGCAGAGCTTACCGGCATGACCTTTGCGCGCAAGTACGGCGGCCTTAACATTCCGCTTACCATCATGACCATGGGCGGCGAGATATTCAGCCGCGGCGACGCATCGTTTCTTAACCTTGGCCTTCAGCAGGACATAGGCGAGACCCTGGAACGATTTGGCAGCGAAGAACAGAAAGCGCGCATCATCCCGCTGCTGTCCCGCGGCGAAGAAGGCTCGGCCATGATACTGACCGAACCCGATGCCGGTTCTGATTTGCAGGCGGTTACCCTTAAAGCT
The DNA here is from genome assembly GCA_029565815.1 of Spirochaetota bacterium. Taxonomy (GTDB): domain Bacteria; phylum Spirochaetota; class Spirochaetia; order Treponematales; family UBA12059; genus JAKLIU01. Next base: position 3,525 of record JAKQNL010000028.1, read on the forward strand.
ACCCAGGTTGCCGACGGCAGCTGGCGCTTAAACGGCGTCAAGCGATTCATTACCAACGGCTGCGGCCGCATAGGTTTGGTGCTTGCGCGCAGCGAGGACCGCGAAGGCGCCCGCGGCCTGTCCATGTTCCTATACCACCGCGACAAGCACACCCGCATACGCCGCGTGGAAGAGAAGCTTGGCATACACGGTTCCCCTACCTGCGAAATGCAGTTCAACGACGCTCCTGCCGAGCTGGTGGGCGAGCGCGGCCGCGGCCTGACCAAATACACGATGTGGCTTATGAACTCTGCCCGCCTGTCGGTGGCCAGCCAGGGTGTCGGAATAGCCGAGGCCGCCTACCGCGAAGCGCTCAAGTACGCCCAGGAGCGCGAGCAGTTCGGCGGGCCTATCATCAAGCTTCCGGCCGTGTACGAGATGCTCGCCGACATGCGCATATCCATCGAGGCGGCCCGCACGCTCCTGTACGAGACCGCCCGCGTGGTCGACATGAAAGAGGGCATGGAGCGCATCGTAGAGCATCATCCGGAGCGCGAGGCCGAGTACAAGAGCGAGATCAAGAAGTACGTTCGCCTGTCTGCGATGTTCACGCCCATCGCAAAAATGTTCAACACCGAAATGGCCAACAAGGTAACGTACGATGCCATCCAGATACACGGCGGCACCGGCTTCATGAAAGACTTTAACGTGGAGCGGCACTACCGCGACGCGCGCATCACCAACATCTACGAAGGCACCACCCAGCTCCAGGTTGTCGCCGCCATAGGCGCTGTGATGTCCGGCACCGCAACGGCAGCCATGGACGAGTACGCCGGCGAAGACTGGTCGTCCATGCCAGCAGCATTGCTTAAAGGCATTGAACGCACCCGCATGCTTATGGAAAAAGCCATATTGCACGTAAAGGAACAGGCAAGCGACGAGGTAACCGGCTTCCACGCGCGTAGGCTTGTGGAAATGGCCACCGACATCATTATCGCATGGCTACTCCTTCGCGATGCACGCCACGCCCAGCGTAAACTTTTAGTTGCAGAAGCCTTTGTGGAAAAAATGCAAGCCAAGGCGGAAGCCTCAACGAACTTTATTATGAGCGAGAACTCCGCGTTTATGAAAAATTGCAAACAGGTGATAGGATTGGCTGAGTAAGCGTTCTGGTCTATTACGACGGGCTGTCCCATGCGGGACAGCCTTTTTTGTTTGGCGAGCTTTTCCTTGTGAACTATCGTATACAGTCGTATTATTTCCTGTATGGAGGAACTCATGGGCATACGCAAGGTCGAGGTGAGCATCGGCATGAGCTGGATCGAGGTAGATGAGGCAAACCTGCGCATTTTGTGCGGAAGCCCGGCCGATTCGGTTAAGCACCTCATGAAGGCCGGCCTTATCTGTCCGAAGGAAAAAGACGGGATACGTTACGAATCCGGCCCGAACGCCGTGCTATTGTCCGATGTGTCCGTGCAAAACGGCGGCTTTTCCAACCTGGCCGAGTTTCCCATCCTGCAGATGTTCTACCGCCAGGGCATGCTCATTCCTGGCCACCCGGGCAACGACGGCAGCCGGCCGCTCATTATCGGGCTGGAAAACCAGGTAAAAGCTCAGCTTGCGTACATAGACATAGGCAAGGCCGGCATCATGGACGAGCGCGAGCTAGCGGCCGTCGGTTTACAGCCAAAGGCCATCAAAGAGCTGGTGGAGCTTAAGCGGGCTTTTGCGTACGGAGACGTGCGTGCTACCAGCGAGCTGGTGGACGTGCTTCTGGTGGAGCGGGACGAAGTACAGCTGCCAGGCGGCGTGCGCTTGCTCCGCACGGGCTTAAACCGCTATACGATACGCTACAAGGATGAATCGGTAGACATCGACCTGAACCTGGGAGCTGGTCAGGCTTACATGAGTCCCCATAAGCTTCGGGGCACTTCAATTCGGCCGGAGTATTTTTCCGTAGTACATGTGGGCGAGGGCGACGGTTGGAATCCAAACCTGCCCTGTATGGGTAGCGTGCTTAGCTATCTAGGGAAAGTGTATCTTATTGATACAGGCCCGATC
>JAKQNL010000047.1 GCA_029565815.1 Spirochaetota bacterium
CGAATGCCATAGCGCCTTACAGCGTGCAGACGGCGAGCGCGATGAAAAACCCGAGCAGGCTTCCGACAATGACCTGCGGCAGGGTATGGCCGTGGATTTCCTTTACCGGCTTAAAAGCTATGTGGAGCCGCTTGCCAACTCTGGAGCCAAGCGTATTAAGCGCTTTAGCCTGGACTCCGGCAGAACGCCTAACACCAAGAGCATCGCGTATGACAACCAGCGAGAAAAAAACACTGAGGGCAAACAGGTCCGAGGATGGGCCGCTGTTAAACGCCGCGGCCGTGGATATGGATACGGCAAGAGCGCTGTGGCTGGACGGCATGCCGCCGGTTCGCCACAAAAGGGTTGCCATCACGTCGCGGAACGATCGGGCTCGGCTACCCAACAGGCTGATGAGGGCCTTGGCGAATTGTGCGGTAAATAAACTAAGGGCCGCCGACAGGAACAACGGGTTCCGTATGGGGGCTGCAAGGAACGGCATTCGCGTCGGGTCCATAGAGCCAATTTCCGGCATAATGCGCGTCCGTGTCAAGCATCCTTGGACTTTTGCCCGCGTTTTTGCATGCTTGACCCGTAGCACGGACAGCCATACAGTTCCGCCATGGCGTATACCGAACAAGAGTTCATTGCAGGACCGAACGACGCAGGCAGGCGCATAGACCGCATCGTGAAAGCCATCTTGCCGGAACACAGCCTGTCCTTGTTGTACCGCATGCTGCGCTCTGGCGACATACGGCTTAACGGCAAGCGGACAAAACCAGACGTCAAACTTTCGGCTTCGGACCGGATACAGATACGGCTCAATACCGACGCTGCTATAAACGCACATTCGGCCTCTGGCGAGCCAAACAGGCATCAATCCACGCGGCTCAAGCCGGATGCGGACGCCAGCGTCACGATAGTGTGGTCCAGCCACGATATCGTTGTGTTCAACAAGCCGCGTGGCATGCTCAGTCACGGCCCCGGTGGCCTTGATGAACTGGCCAGTCGCTATTTGGCTGGCTCGGCGCAAGGTTCGCTCGCCTTCAAGCCAGCCCCCTTGCATCGGCTGGACCGGAACACATCCGGGGCCATAGCGGTATCCGCAAGCATGGCAGGCGCTCAGGCTTTCAGCGAGCAGCTCCTTAACGGTTTGGTCGGCAAATGGTACCTTGCGCTCCTTGGCGGCATGCTGCCTGCGGAAATAAGAATGGAAGACCGCCTCATCCGGGATTTCGATGCAGGTATCACCAGGCGCTCCGCTTCCATGACCGAGCCACTAAACGCATCCATGAACGTGTTCCCCTTATCCCACGGGCAGCATAACAGCCAGCCATGCACCCTGGTTGCCATACAGCTGGAGACCGGCTTAACCCACCAGATACGGGCCCAGTGTTCGCTGCGCGCTTTTGCCCTGCTGGGAGACAGCAAATACGGCGGCATGCCGCTTGCAGGCGGCTATATTCTCCATTGCACGGCGCTTTCCTGTGTGCCGGTGCATACAGTTGCCCTGCCGGCCTTGGTAAGCGCTCCCCTATCGGAACCAGCCCGTTTGACTATCGATGCGCTGTGCGGAAAGGGCTGTGCAGCTTCAGCCTACGCATGGATATGCGAAGCCGCCGGCAGAATGAAAAAGTTTTAGGAAAATCAGCAAAAACCCTTGATTGCATCATGCTGCACAGCTACCCTACACATACAAAGGAGTAACCATGCCAGAGAGAAACGTAACGCCCGGTAAGGGCTTTCTGCGTCCCGGCTATATCGTAGCGGGTATCGTGGTGGTGGCCGCTATCATCTTGCTATCGACTAGCTTTTACGTGGTAAACGAAACCGAACAAGCTGTAGTCCTAACCTTCGGCCGCTATACCGCTACCAAGGGCCCGGGGCTTAACTTTAAGCTGCCCTTCGGCATCCAGCGGAACTACAATGTGCCGGTTAAGGTGTACCAGTCCGAGCAGTTCGGTTTCCGCGAGCTTAAACCAGGGGTGCAAAGCACCTACGACGACAGCCCCAAG
>JAKQNL010000052.1 GCA_029565815.1 Spirochaetota bacterium
TACCAAGCACCATGTTGACGCCGACCATCACGGCGACGGCGGCGATGATAGGTCCTGGGCTTGGCCAGAACTGCACAAGCGCGAACAGGGTAACCCCGCCGCCCGCAGCAATGGAACCGATATTCGGTATGAAGTTTAGGATGAATGACAGCACGGCCCATACTATGGGAAAATCCATGCCCAGTATGGAAAGAAAAACGCCGACGAGGATGCCCGTCGCAAGGCTTATGAAGAATTTTACCGACAGGTAGCGGGCTACCTGGGTAATCACCGCAGAGCCTATCTTCTGGATGCGTTCGGACATTTTCCCTGCAAACGCTACGTTCAGCCTTTCGCGGAAGTGCGACAGTTCCAAAAGTAGGAACACGACAAACAGCACCACCATGGTGGAGTCGGTTAGAAAGCCAAGCGATGACTGGCCGATACTAAGGGCAAACTGGCGCAGCCTGTCCTTGAGGCCAAGAGAACCCCACAGGTTTTGTACAAGGCTTAAATGCTCATCGTAGGGCAGGTCGAAAAAATTGGCCATGAGGGTGTAAATCTCGGTAAAGCGCTGCTCGTACTTTGGGTACAGCATGGTAATGGTTAGTATGCTGTTAACAAGAATATAACCAACAACGACAATAGCTGCGGCTATGCCGCTTACCGCCAAAAGAACGGCTAGTATCCTAGGAATGTGCATGCGCTCAAGCAGCGTGATAAGCGGTTCCAGCACAAAGGTTAGCAGTACTGCAATGACGAAGGGCAGCACCACCGGTGTGGTTAGCTTAAGGGCGGCTCCGGCAAGGAGGACGTACATGAAAGCAAGCAGGAAAAAACTGGCTTTGGAAAAACTAAAACCCTTGTATCGATCCTCGCCCATTGTTCCTCCGGCTTGCCGTAGCGCTTGCTCGTTATCGGGTAACGCTTACTTGTGATACATACGCTTCGGAACATCCGGGTAGGGCGCGTACTTTACCCAGCCATCCGTCAGCTTCTTTTTTTGCCGTATACGGGCCAACCCGCACCGGGAAGTAGCTGGTACCGTCTATGTCTTTTACCGTGATGACGCTGGACAATCCCTTTGCTGCAAGGTCTCGCTGCAGGTCTTCTGCACGCGAGCGGCTGGTAAAGCTGCCGGCTTGAATCCAGTACTCGGTGTAGGTTTTAGGCGCGGTAGGCTTTGGTGCTACGCTAACGGCTGCAGGTTTAACACTTACTACCGGAGCAGGGCTTACTGGCTTTGCCGCTGCAACCGGGCTGGAGCCGGACGGTGCGGGCATATATGGCTTACTTGCAACGCTATCGCTAGCGCTTGGCGTGAGCGCTGTGCCAACAGTTCCTGTAGTGCCAGAAGCAACTGTGTCTGCACTTGGGATGGCTGATGCATCCGGCTTACTGCCGTAGATGATGGTTATGCTGTCGCCGCTGGCTGTGCTTTCTGCAACGGGAGCCGGAGCCGGCTCATAGCTACGCACGTACGTTTCTGGAGCTGTCGCACGGGGGGGGATCGAGCCGGCTATGGAGACTGGAGCCGCAGCCTGTCCGGCTTTTGGCATGAACAGAATCATGCCTACGCCCGTGGTGGCTAGCACCAGTATGAGCACAGACAGCGATATCCATAAGACTTTCCTGGTTTCCAACGGCATTGCTTTGGTCCCTCCCCGAGTCGCTTCGCGCTTATCGTACAAACGAGTTGCGCCGCTCCTTTGGATTATCGGCATCGCCAGCGGGTAATTGAGTACAGCGTTGTGCTTACCACGGCAAACAAGCGGCTAAAAAAGTCCGCTGTAGTTTGCGCTCGAGGGCAGAGCTGCTGCCCCAATTACAGAGCCGTACCAGCCTTACGCCTAGGCTTTTGCCCAGCGGCCACAGCTGTGCCTGCGCACGGATGCGGGACAGGACAGCCTGAGCGCTCAAGTTATCGCGGAGCATGCCGCGGCGTATGCGTACTAAGAGTGGCGCGCGCACTTCCAGGATAAGCTGGCATCGGCTGGCTATGGGTAGGCGGTATAAGATGGCCGCGTTTACGATGAGCTTTGCACCATCTGTACCAGTTGCTGCGCTCTGCTCATCCAGTGCTTGGGCGCACAAGCGGTTCATCTGCGGGTGAACGATAGCTTCATAGAGCTCAAGCAGGGCAGGGTCGGCGAACACCAGTGCTCCAATGGCGCGCCTGTTTGGGCTGCCGTCCGGTTTTCGTACGCTTGGCCCAAGGAGCGCTTGTACCTCGTCCATGCTTTGTTCCAGCGCGCGATGGCCTAGCCAGTCCATTTCGATATTGATCCAGCCGCGCTTTTCCAATATGGCCGCAGCCAGGCTTTTTCCGGCGCAGTATCCGCCGCTCAGTCCTAGTATCAATGCATTGCCCCCCAACTGTCCGCAGTTTCCACGCCAACGCGTAAGGGTATGCTCAGTTTGTAAGCCCCTGCCATAGCCACTTCCAGTTCTTGTGCAAGTTGTGGAGCCTGTTCCTTTGGCACCTCGATGATGAGTTCATCGTGCACCTGCAAAAGGAGGCGCGCATCAGGATATTTTTTTGTAATCAGTTTGTCCGCGGCAAGCATGGCCAGCTTCATGATGTCCGCAGCCGAACCCTGTATCGGGCTGTTCACCGCGGCGCGTTCCGCTCCCTGTCGCTCGTTTGCGTTGCGGCTGTTGATAGCGCGTATTGGGCGGCGTCGGCCCAAAATGGTGCTTACGTAGCCTACTGTCTTTGCACCGTCCACCGTTTCCCGGATAAAGCGCGCTACTCCTGCGTAGCGGCTAAAGTATGCGTCGATGAATCGCTGGGCCTCTGCCCTTGGAATGCCCAGTTCCGCGGCCAAACGAAACGCGCCCATGCCGTAAATCACGCCGAAGTTGATGGTTTTTGCGGCTCGTCGTTCCGACTGGCTTACCTCGCTTTCCGCTTTGCCCAAGATGAGCGCAGCGGTACGCCTGTGTATATCCGAGCCTTCCACAAAAGCTTTTTTCAGCTCTGGATC
>JAKQNL010000076.1 GCA_029565815.1 Spirochaetota bacterium
CCACGGCTCCGACCGGCTGTGGGTGGACAGCATAAGCGTAGGCATTCCGCCGGTTATAGCATATAGCGGCGACGACAGCTCCTGGTTCTTTAAAGGCACGGCAGGCTTTATGTGGCAACAGAGTGACTGGCACCTTACCATGGCCGGCCAGTACCTGTATGACGGCGAAGGCTACGAGAACGCCACGCGGGATGCGCTGATAGAAGATGCCCATGCGGTGCTTGGAAGCACGGCAGCCAGTAATCCCTTGTTCAAGCTGCTTATCGCAGGCTCGGGCCGCCACTACGCAGCCCTGTCTGCAACGCTGGCCGAGTTCCTGCACGAGGACCTGTCCCTGTCCCTGTTTGGCATGGGTAACCTGTCGGATTTCTCCGGTTTTGCCCGCCTAAGCTTAGGCTGGCGCATGTTCACCGGCATGAGCCTGAACGCGAACGCAAGCTTTGCCTTTGGCGTAAAAGACTCTGAGTACCTGGTGCTGAACGACGGGCCGGCCATACGCTTAGGCCTGGCCTTGAATCTTGGTTCAGCTTCGTTTTAGGCAGACCGAGCTACGGCTTGCCCCGTGGGGGGTAGCGCAAAAGCCTTGCCGCGGCAGTTCACAGTGGCCGCGGCAAGCTTTGGAGCGAGGGGGGAGACTTCCCCCCAAAAAAACATTACTTTTTCCCCTTTACCAAAGCTGGGATTTGCAGTACATACCTCAGTAACGCTATTTTTTTAACAAGGGGGAAACCACCAGACATGAAAGCCGCCAAACTGAACGAGCGCATCTGGGTCCTGCACGCGGACGTGGAGACCAAGGACCTGTTTGAGGGTATATGGCCCATTCCCGACGGTGTGTCGCTGAACTCATACCTGGTAAAAGGGCAAAAAACCGCGCTCATCGATTTGGTGCGCGACTGGTGCGGAGCTCCAAAAATGCTCACGGAACAGCTGGCCGACGCCGGCATTGCCGTAGACTCCATAGACTACCTGATACTAAACCACCTGGAACCGGATCACACGGGTTGGCTGGCCCAGTTTAAGGCTCAAAACCCGAAAGTGGAAATAATTAGCACGGCCAAGGGCATAGAGCTTGTGAAGAGCTTTTACAAGATTACCGACGGCCTGCGCGCGGTAGCATCCGGGGACAGCCTAGACCTGGGCGGCGTTTCGCTGCGCTTTGAAGAAGCGCCGAACGTGCACTGGCCGGAAACCATGGTTACCTTTGAGCCGGAATCCGGGGTGCTGTTCTCCTGCGACGCCTTTGGCAGTTTCGGCAAACTTGGCAAGCGGGTGTTCGACGACGAGTACTATGCCGAGGAGCACGCGTTCTTCGAGGAAGAAAGCCTCCGTTACTATGCGAACATCGTGTCCAGCTTCAGCCTGTTCGTGAAGAAGGCCGTGCAGAAACTTGCCCCCCTGGGCATCAAGGTGGTTGCCCCGAGCCACGGCCTGATATGGCGCGAAAAGCCCGAGGAGATCATAAACCGCTATCTGAAATACGCGGGCTACATGGACGGCCAGCGCGAGAAGGAAATATGCGTGGTCTGGGGCTCCATGTACGGCAACACCACAATGGGCCTTGAAGCCCTCCTTAAAGGTTTTGAGGACGAGGGCGTGCCTTTTACCATGCACCGCGTGCCGGATGAGGATGTGTCCTTTGTGCTGGCCGACGC
>JAKQNL010000087.1 GCA_029565815.1 Spirochaetota bacterium
CGTTCGTCCTTCGAGTCGGCCTTCCAGATGCTAAAACAGGGTAAGCCGGACTTTACCCTTAGTAGCTTTTAGCCGTATCTTCCCCAAGGATGGACATCCTAAGCTTGCATGCGATCTATAAAAGCTTCCCGTCTACGGGCACGCAAGCCCTGTGTGGCGCAGATTTTACCCTGCGCCATGGGGAGGTGCACGCCTTGGTTGGAGAAAACGGTGCGGGTAAGTCTACCCTTGCGCGTATCGCCTGTGGCTTGCTACAAGCGGATTCAGGCTCGATTACGGTCCGGGGCACAGCGGTCCGTTTCCGCTCCAACCGCGATGCCGAGCGAGCGGGCATAGGCTTAGTGCCCCAGGAATCCTTGCTGGCCGATGGGCTTACCGTTGCGCAAAACCTTGCCCTTGGCCGTGAGCCCAAGCGCTTGGGATTTTTCTATAACAATGCACAAGCCCTGGATGATGTACGCACGCTCGCGCAATCGTACGGAGAAGCCGTTGGCGGAGTAGTACGTGACGGTTTTTCTGTGGACCCAGGAGCGCTAGTGTCCGAGCTTGGGCCGTCCCAAAGGCGGGAAGCGGAAATACTTCGGGCTATGGCCCGCGGCTCGTCGGTGCTTATCCTAGACGAACCCACCAGCATACTGTCGGAGGACGAGGCTGACAGGCTGTTTGCGCTTGTGCGCAGGCTTGCAGCTTCCGGAATTGGCATTATCTATATATCACATCGAGCTAAAGAGATTTTGGCCATAGCAGACCGGGTGAGCGTGTTGCGCCAGGGTAAGACCGTCGCTACCGTGCAGGCTCGTTCGCTGGATGAGTGTTCGCTTGCCGAGCTTATTGTGCAGGCTGGTACATGCCCGGCACGCCCGGATAGAGCCACAAGCTGTGGCAAGCCTGTCCTTCAGGTAAACGGCGTGCTGCTTGGCAAAGCGCACTATTTAGATAAAGAAATTAGCTTTACTGTCCATGCCGGGGAAGTGCTCGGTGTTGCAGCCATACAAGGCAATGCTTTAGACAAACTGGAAGCATTGTGCGCTGGCTGCGAAAGCCCGGCTTCGGGCAGCGTGCTTTTTGACGGCAAGCCCATCCCCGCTGCGAGGTCAGAATTGGTCCGTTCTGGCCGTTTGTCCTATCTGCCTACCAAGCGCGATAGCCTAGCCTTGTCGATACGTTCTCCTGCCTGGGAAAATTTGCTTGCAAAAACGCTACAAAACTTTAAGCCCCTGGACTACGCACGGGGAAAAGGGCCTAAAAAAAGCGCACAGGCTTTAGCAGAACAGTGGCAGATTCACGGTCAGCTTAACGCGCCGGTTTCCGCCTTGTCTGGGGGCAACCGCCAGCGTCTGCTTGCAGCCCGGGAACTAGCAGGGCTGCCACAGCTCGTAGTAGCCGCAAACCCGGCCCAAGGGCTGGACCCGGAAGCCAGGCAGTTATTGTGGGCTCGTTTAGGCGAGGCGCGGGACCGGGGTGCCGCAGTGCTGCTCCTAAGCCATGATCCTAGCGACCTAGCCGAACTTGCAGACCGTGCGTTCATTTTGTACCGCGGCCGCCTTGTTGGCATAAACCCAGCTGATCTAAACGGGCCGTCGTTGTCGGCGCTGTTAACGGGGGCAAAAAGTGAGTGATGTTTCCCCGCTTGCCCCCGCGGCTAGCTCCCGCTACCGTGAAGCTGCCAGGCGCCTTGCGCTATCCGCAGGCCTATCGGTGCTCATGGTCGGGCTTTTGGCTGTGATAGCTTCGAATCAGCCCATAGCAACCATGCGTGCTTTTTTTGTAACACCATTTCAATCCAGCCACGTGCTGTTTTCCATGCTGGAAGCTTCGGCTCCCCTTATGCTTTGCGCCCTTGGAGCGCTTGTCGCATTCCGCTCGGGGCATTTTAGCTTGGGCGGCGAGGGCCAGCTGTACACGGGCATTATGGCTGCTGCCTGGGCCGGTTCGGTATTGCCTGGCGGTGGCTTAGGCATGCTTGTGGCAATGCTTGCCGCTATGGCTGGCGGCATGCTCATAGCCTTGCCGGTAGCCATTGGTAAGCGCTTGTGGCAGGCCGATGTGCTCCTACTAAGCTTTCTGGTTTCGCAGGGCTCGCTCCATGCGGTGGACTGGGCAATAGCCGGACCGCTCCGAGACACATCCAACAACCTGGTTGCTATGAAAACTTTACCGGCCGCTACGTTGCTTCCACGGCTTTTTCCGCCAAGCGTCCTGAGCGCGGCTCTGTTCTTTGCCTTGTTTGTTTCGCTTGCGCTCTGGTTGTTCCTGTCCAAAACCAGAACGGGCACCGCGTTGTGCCTGTACGGAAAAAATCCTGTATTCGCCTCCCTGATGGCGTTTCCGGTTCGCGCCTTCGCTTTCTGGCCCATTTTGGCAGGCGGCGCGCTCCATGGCTTGGCTGCTTCCTTCATGGTGCTGGGCCCCGCTGGAACGGCGTTTCGCGGCGCTAGCAGCGGTCTTGGCTGGAGCGCTATCGGCGTAAGCCTTATAGCTGGTAACGAACCATTGGCCGTCCCCTTGGCTGCCATACTCTTTGCATGGTTGGATTCCGGGGCTAGGCAGGCGGCCATTTGGTCTGACCTGCCCCCCGATGCTGCTATGCTTATAAAAGCTGCTGTTTTGCTTGCGTCTACCGCACGCCCGCTTGCATCCATGCTTCTACGATTTCGCGCTACACAGCGGGCACAACGGGAGGCTCGTGCATGAAGCTTGCGTATGCCATTTTGTCCGATACCTTAGGCTCGCTTGCCCCCATCGCGGCCGCAGCGCTTGGCGCTTTGGCTACCGAGTATGTTGGCGTTCTCAATATAGCCTTGGAAGGCTTAATCATGCTTGGGGCCTTTGTATTCATTGCCGTAGGTTCGCTTCTTGGCCCTGTGTGGGGCTTCCTAGCCGCTCTTACCCTTACGTCTATGGCCGCATGGGCCCAGGATGCTTTTTCGCGCAGAGCAAAAGCCGATGCCTTTGTGGCAGGGCTTGCCGTTAACCTACTCATACCTGCGGCGGCTTCCCTCGTTTCGCAGCGAGCTTTCGGTACTAAGGGAGTAGTGCCCATGGGCCAGCTCTTGTCGCTACGCATGCCAGCCTATCTTTTTGAGCTACGCTACAGCGACGTTCTGGCTTTTTCGGT
>JAKQNL010000098.1 GCA_029565815.1 Spirochaetota bacterium
AGCTTATACGTTTCCCTTGTCGAGGCCAGGCGGCTGTCGAAGCTCCATGTCTAAAAGCTGTTCCGCCAGGTGGCGCACATTTTCGCGTAGCTTGAAAATGCAGTCGGTAATGCAAGCATCCCCTTTTGCGACATCCTCAGCGAGCGCTCGGCAGCTGGGCGCACCGCATGAACCACAGTCCAGTCCGGGCAAAGACTCAGCCACTATCTCCGATTCTTCCATCATGATCATTGCCTGCAGCATGTCTGGGTGAAGCCTGAGGGCCGGTCGGGGCGGTATTTTCCCGGAACGTTCCATGCAGACATCCGTGCAGTCCGGCAGTTGACGGCTAGCCTCGGGCAATTCGTCCATGGCGCGCTCTCGGGCCCGTATGCGCGCTTTGGCCATGTATGGGTTTTCCACAGTTAAGGGCCCGCCGACGCAGCCGGATGGGCATGCGAGCGCTTCGATGAACGACACGCTTTTCAGCTTGCCGTTTTCAAGGGCTTCCAGAACGCCCATGACGTCGGCGATGCCGCTGACAGATATCGCCCTTGAGCTGCCCATGGCGTCGCTTTCGCCGTCGATGTGGGCCCATGCCATGCCGCGGGAGCCAGAGTGCCGCAGTTTCCTGGATGGAGCGCCAGGCATTGCAGTTCTTAAGGGAACATATAGATCTTTCATGCCCAACACGCCATCCACCAAAGAGCCGCCGGTACCGAGCGCTGTCCGCGCAGCGCTAACCTTGGCTGCGCAAGGGGATATGAAAAACACGCCGACCTCGTTGCGGTTTGGATACAGTTTTGTTTTTACTATGCGGGCTGCGACTTCCATGGGCGACAGGACGGGCAAGAGCCGGTCTAAGAGGCTTGGGAAGCGTACTTGTATCAATTTAACCACGGCGGGGCAGGCTGACGATATGCATGGGCCGTCGGCTAGGCTTGTGCGCGTTTCCATCCAGGTTCGGCTTGCATCGGATACGAGTTCTGCCGCTTTTGCCACCTCGAATACGTCCGTAAAACCGAGCTCTAAAAGCGCTGACAAAATTTGGTCCACAGAAAAGCGTTCGTCAAATTGCCCGTACAGGGATGGTGCAGGAATAGCAACGCGCACGGCAAAGCGTTCCAAGGACGACATGGAATCCGACAGGGCTTTTTTTGCGCCGTGAGGGCACACGCGTATGCATTCTCCGCAATCCACGCAGCGTTCGCTGATGATGTGCGCCCTGCCTTTGCGGACTCGTATCGCCTCCGTCGGGCAGTAGCGTAGGCAGGTGGTGCAGCCCTTGCATTTGTCCGGGTCCAAGGTGACCGAATGTTCACCTGTCATGGCTGTTCCGCCGGCGGGTCGGATAGTTTTATGATGATGGTAACGCGGGTGCCCTCGTCCACCTTCGATTCTATGGACAGATCATCGGCGTTGCGCTGGATGTTGGGCAGTCCCATGCCGGCGCCGAAACCCATTTCGCGTATCCAGGATGGCGCGGTGGAGTAGCCTTCGCGCATGGCAAGCTCTAGGTTCGGTATGCCCGGTCCGCGGTCTTCAAGAATTATCCGGACTCGATCCTGCTCTACGTCCGCTTCGGCAACGCCGCCGCCGCCGTGGATGATCATGTTCATTTCGGCTTCGTACATGCACACGGCTGCGCGCTTAACCACGGATGGATCCACGCCAAGCCTACCCAGGGCGCGTTTTACTTCCGCGCTTGCGCGGCCTGCAAACGAAAGGTCGTCGCCGGGCACAACATACCTGAGTTTCATGCGCTAGCGGGTTCCGCCGGATCGCAGGCCGGCTTCCCACAGCTTTCCGCAGGAAACGAACATCGTGTGCTTGGTTGCTATCACGGCCTGGCCGTTAGCGGCGGCTTCGTCCAGCATGTCTTTAGGCGGGGTTTTTCCGCGCACAAACACGATCACCTTGATGTCCATGAGGTCGGCTGTGCGTATTGCTTGCGGATTTACGAGGCCCGTAAGCAGAACAACGTTTTCCTTCACGAATGCCATGACGTCGCTCATGAGGTCGGCTCCGCAGGCCGAGCGTATTTCCAGACCCAAAAGCTCCTGTCCTACTAGCAAGGTTCCGTCGAGCGTTTCTGTAATCTGGGCAACGGTCATGTGCTGCTCCCGCGCGGTATGTTGTATGCGGCCGCCAAGCGGCTATAGCTAGTCTAGCACGGACAGCCTTTCCGGCCAAGCAGTAGAGGATAGCAAAATGACTAAAGGCCAGACGGCGTGCGCCGACAATGGAGATGAGTAGCGAGGGGTCCGGCGTGAAGAACGCGCGATCCGAAGGCCGGTTCCCGCGATGCTCAAAAACGTTCACCGGCTAGGTCCGGAGGAGCGTACCGTTTAACACTAGGCTTTACGGCAAGGATGCCGGGCGGCCGTTGGCCGCCGCTTCTATGGAAAGGAGATCAGGTTATGATCATTAATCACAACCTTAGCGCGATGTACGCTAACAGGCAGCTGGGCGTCAATAATTTGAACACAGACAAGGGCATGGAGAAGCTTTCTTCCGGTATGCGGATCAACCGTGCCGGCGACGATGCTTCCGGTTTGGCTGTGTCCGAGAAAATGCGATCCCAGATCCGCGGCTTAAACCAGGCTTCGCGGAACGCTGCTAACGGCGTGTCTTTCATCCAGACCACCGAGGGCTACCTCCAGTCTACGCAGGACATCATCCAGCGTATGCGCGAACTGGCAGTGCAGGCATCCAACGGCATTTACAGCGCCGAAGACCGCATGCAGATCCAGGTAGAGGTTTCCCAGCTGGTGGACGAGATCGACCGCATCGCCAGCCACGCACAGTTCAACGGAATGAACCTCCTCACCGGACGTTTTGCGAAAGAGACAGGCGAGAACGTGATCACCGGTTCGATGTGGTTCCACATCGGCGCCAACATGGACCAGCGGGAGCAGGTGTTTATCGGCACCATGACCGCCAAGGGCCTTGGCGTAAAGAACGTCGGCGATGACAGCATCCTGTCAATTTCCAGTCCGGACAGCGCGAACAGGTCCATAGGGACCCTGGACGCAGCCCTGAAAAAGGTCAGCAAGCAGCGGGCCGATCTGGGCGCTTACCAAAACCGCCTCGAGTACGCGATCCGCGGTATCGACATTGGCGCTGAGAACATGCAGGCAGCCGAGAGTCGTATCCGCGATGCAGACATGGCCGCAGAGATGGTCGCTTACACCAAGGACCGTATCCTGGCCCAGGCCGGCAACGCTATGCTCGCACAGGCGAATCAAAAAACCCAACAGGTACTTCAGCTTCTCCAGTAAGCCGAAGCCGGGGGAACGTAAGAGCCGTCCGCGTGGGCGGCTCTTTTTTTGTCTAGTGTTACGAAGCTTTGGGATGCTGTCTTGATAATTCGTTTGCTAATAATAATTTAGTGGGTGCTTTCTGAAAAAATTGTACAAATTGGAAAATCACCATGCGCTTGGGTGCCTTTAGCTATTCATCCCAAAGCTTCGTAACACTAAGCAAGTTCTGCCATAAGCGCATCCTTGAAGGAAAGCCACCCCTAGCATATAATGCCGGACGATATGGACGAGCATAAGCGCGATACGCGCCTAGAAATACTTGAACGCATATTCCCCGATTTGCGGTATGGTGGCGATCCGGATGTGGAGCGGTATTTTGAGCTGCGTGCTAGCGGACGCATGCTCGACGCTCTGTCTGTGTACCGCTCCCGCCTGCGTCCTCGATACCCCGATGATCAAAAACGAATAATCCTTCTGAGCCTGTACCGGCAGCGTTCGCCGTCGTATTCCATATTCCTTAAAGAGCTCCTTATGGAGCGGGCGGATGATATTATTGCGCGCATACGGCGTAATATCGACGCGATGGCAAAACCCCTTGAACGAGTAGCAATGAAGGATACCTATGCCGTCCTTAAGGCGGTCGAAGAAGTAGCAAGGCTTCTGCCTGATGATTCCGATGCAGCCAAGGCACATGTCGATGCATATGAAGAGTACGCAAAAATTCTGGATTACCGCCGGGGCGATATGGCTTCCGTTTCCTATCTGCTATCCGAATTTTACAAACAGACGTTGTCCGACGAAGACGAGGCTCCCGATTTTGTAGCTTCCAGTCTTGCGGCCGAGGAAGAAAAACGCAAACGCGAACAGCGGGCTGAAGAGCGCAATTTTTTCGATCTATCGCGTATAGAGTTTGATGCCGCTGATGTCGCCCGCATAGAAATTCCCGTCGGCCTTGAACGCGATGAGGACAAGACCCTTGCTTATTGCCACAAGTACTGGCTGCGTGTGGATGACCCGGCATTCGAGCGCATTGTGTGGTTGTATTCCAGAAAGTACGGTACCAGGCACTATGATGTGTTTAAAGCCATTAAAACCGGTCGCCGCAGGAAATACGCCGACGACGAAATACTGAGCCGCGTTGCTACGACCATCGCGGACCGGTATTCCTACACGGTGCAGGGAGACTTGTACATGCAGGCAGCCTGGCGGCGTATTAAAGCCGGCATGTACGGTTCCGCCTCTGCCCGTCAAAAATCCTTGCAGGCCAGGCAGGCTGAAACGCAAGCCGTCGAGAAAAAAAGATCGACAAGCCAGAAACGGCCAGCAGATACAAAGGCCATGAAGCCGGCAAGTAGCGAAAAAACTGTGCTTATGCCTGCAAAGCGCAGATCTGCCCTTGTGCTTGAAAGACAGAATGTCCGTATCTCTAAAGCTGCGGAGGAATCCAGGGGATCCATTTCGGATAGGATTAAAACCTTATCAGGTCGAGCTTATGATGTGTACAGGGATATTTTCTTCTCCAAGGTGCGTCCGCACATACGACAAGCGCTAGCCGAAGGCTCGCGGACTTCCGGGGGCGAGCGCCTTAACCAGGCCGAGGACACCGTGTATGAATTCATGGAGCGTAATTACTTTAATGCCTACATGGATTGGACTGGATCACTTGAAAGGAATAGCCTGGCAGAGCTGGGTTTTAACCTGGAAGCGTTGGATGCAATCATAGAAGCTTGTTACAAAAAAATAAGCGCATAAGGCTTTATAGAGCCGTCCGGCCCCGCAGCGAGCGCGCTAGGGTAAGCCGGTCGGCGTATTCTAGGTCTCCGCCAACGGGTATGCCGGTTGCCAGCCGGGAAACTTTTACGTTAAGGCTTTCCAGCGAGCGTTTTATGTACAGCGCTGTGGTGTCGCCTTCCACCGTCGGATTGGTTGCCACGATCACCTCGGTAGCGCCCAGTTCACGCACCCGTTTTGTAAGCTTAGCTATGCCTAGTGTCTCTGGTCCTATGCCATCCAGCGGCGATATAAGTCCGCCAAGCACATGGTATAGGCCGTGGTATTCGCGGGCTGCCTCTATGGTCAATGCATCTTGGGGTTGTTCGACTACACAGATTAGTCTACGATCCCGGGCTACGGACGAACATGGCTCGCAGAGCTCCGATTCGGAATACGAGCCGCACTCACGGCAAAACCGGACGCGGTCGCGCAGCCCGGCGATGCGGTCCGCTAGCAGGTCTGCGTAGGCTCCATCGGCTTTAAGAATTGCAAAGGCCATCCTAGAAGCGCTTTTTTTCCCGATGCCTGGCAATCTTGATAGCAAACCGACCAGCTCATCCAGGGCTTTCATGCGCCTGGAAAACCTAATCCGCCCAAGCCGCCCATGGACCTGGATACTTCGGTCTTAATCGCTTCGGCTACCTTCGCGGACGCGTCGTTGAATGCTGCGCGAATTAGATCCTGCAGCATCGCGATGTCGCTTTGGTCGACTGTGTCCGGGGCAATTTCCACAGCCAGCATTTCCATCGCGCCGTTTAATGTTATCTTTACCATACCGCCGCCAGCAGAGCCTACCACGCTGACTGCGGCGACTCGTTCTTTTGCTTCTGTCGCCTGCCGCTCCAAAGCCTTTGGATCTTTAAGCAACTTCATTATGTCTCCAAGGTCCATGTTCAGCCTCCATTGCTGCCGGATGGTTCCGGCTTGCCATTATCTAAACGCCTGCCGCGGAATACCTTCTCCACAATAGCCACCGGGTCTATAGGACTTTCGTCGTCTTGATCCGAGTTTGTATCTGTAGCCAATGGCTCGGTATTTTTTTTTTGAGGAAGTGTGTCCTTGGTGCGGGGTTCTACTTTTATAGGACGCCCTAGTATTTCAGTTACTCGCTTCACCACGATGGCCGAATCCGAAAGGACCGTACTTGCATCGTAGCCGTTTTCACAAGGTATAATTATTTTATCACCTTCGTACTCCCATGGGCCTGTGCGGTCAAGACACATCGAAAGAACAACATGCTGTTTGGCAAGCGAGCTGCACACGGATCGCTTAACAGCAGATAGCTCGTCCCCTGAAGTAGGAGTGCTTTCGCTTCCGCTGCTTGGCGAGTCGCTTAAGAGTTCGTCGTCGCTATCGGCCACTGCGGCAGCTTGGCGGCTTATTGGTTTTTGCCCGTGGTTAGCCTTCGCGGTCTGCATGGTAGCATGCACGGATGCAAGGCTATCGTGGCCGGGAAAGGCATTGCCCATGGCTTCCTTGAACCCGGACGATGGTTGGCTTTGTGCGATGCGTTCTGGAAAGACCGCCCCGCTGGCTAGATTTTCTTTTATGGCTGCGATTGCTTGTGCTAGCTGGCTTGCCGGCACATAGTCCCGGATGGAACAAAGCCTTGCGATGGCCAGATCCAGTTCCCAGCGTGGATTCACGCTATAGCGCATGTCTCGGTGCAGGGCAAACAGGTCGGCAAGCATGCGCTCCAAAGCCGGTGCCCTTATCGCTTGTGTCACGCTTGCCGGGAATGAAGCTATAGGCAGCCCAAGGAGGGCTTCCTTGCGCACTCCACTTGCATACAAAAGAAGCGAGCGCGCATAAGAAACGGCATCCATAGTAAACTGCTCTACAGATACGCCCCCGTCAAGAATGGAATCCAATAGTTCCAGTGCTTCCATGCGTTTGCCGTTTACACACAGTTCCATCATGGCAGCCATGCGTTCGGTTCCGACCAAGCCTAACTTGTCACGTATACTAGCAGCGTTGATGTGGCCGTTTGAGAACGCTGCAACCTGATCGAACAAGGTATACGCATCGCGAAGCGATCCGGTTGCCTCGCGTGCAATCCATAAAAGTGCATCATCGTCCGCCTTGATGCCAAGATCCGTGGCTGCTTCCGCCAAGCGCTCGCGGATGGTGTCCAGGGGAATTAGCCGGAAGCTAAACTGTTGGCAGCGGCTCTTGATGGTAGCCGGGACTTTATGAAGCTCGGTTGTAGCAAAAATGAAAACGATATAGGGTGGCGGCTCTTCTATCGTTTTAAGGAGGGCGTTGAAAGCGCTATTTGAAAGCATGTGCACTTCATCGATTATATATATTTTATAACTTGATGAATTTGGGGGGAATAGAACCTCGTCTTTGATCTGCCGAATATTTTCTACCGAGGTGTTTGAAGCTCCGTCTATTTCGATCACATCTAGGGCCGCTCCCCGGGTGATGGATACGCATGAGTCGCAAGTTCCGCATGGATTGGCACTTGGGCCACGCTCGCAGTTTAAGGATTTGGCGAGTATTCGTGCCGTGCTCGTTTTGCCACAGCCACGTGGTCCGGAAAAAAGGTACGCGTGTGCGATCCGACCGGTTTCGATGGATGCCTTGAGGGTGGCCGACACGAATTCCTGCCCGGCTAGTTCGCCAAACGATTGAGGCCGTTTTCGGGTGGCTGTTATTTCATATGCCATGGATGCAACAATACCACGCGGTCCAGCGACAGGCAACGCCTCTTAGTGTTACGAACCTTTGGGATAACTTAGCTCCTGTAGGCTACTAAACCCAACTTTACGCACAGGCATAGCGCGGCAACTTGCTCCAATGTAGTCCGCCTTCATTTGGCTCGTATACCTGTTTTTCCCAGATTGCCTTGTCGATATCCACGAGTTCCATGCGAGAGAGAACAGCCCGTCGGCTAAACATGCTGCGCCGTAGATGTTTAATGAGCATTGGGTTTATCCCAGCCATTTCTGCAGCGGTTTCCTTCCTATCTTCTTTCCCTTTAATGAAATAGCGCTTCTCATAGTTGTGGTACACCAGGTACACTGCCATACGCGACATGCCATTAGCAGGATTTCTGGCAAAACAGGCAGTCTCACGTCGGTGCTGAGCCAGGTCTTTGCGGACTTCGCGGTCGAAATAATTGGAGGCAAATAGGGGGTTAGAAGTTGTTCTGGGCGCTTTTGAAGAAACTTGCACATGCGTGAGTTGATGCTCGGCGTCCCGACCCCGATACAGTGGATGTATTTTGAGCGCCCGATCGTACTCGAGTTTTTTATCGGTGACCAACACAGTTCGCTTGCTTCCATAGGGAGATGAATCGTTTTGCAGCATCGAAAGCTGAGAAAACATCGAGCGCTCAACGGCCCGATGTTCAAACTTAACCACGGTATCGATATGCGCTCGTTTTGCTTTTTGAGCCTTGCTCATCCGCCCGCTTCGGCGCATCGTAGCATGAGAAAGCCCCAATGCGTAGTGCGAGGTGGCGGTGATTGATATGCCGATGTTGTTAGGAAAATATTGCGAACGGTCGAAGGATACCAGGTCGTCGTAGCATGTTGACTCGTTCTGGTTTCGAGTTGGGCGAAGGTGTGCATGGAGCGCAATTCCTTGCCTGGCAAGGCGATCGATGCGGTTGAGTATTGTTCCGCAGGAGCGTTTAA
>JAKQNL010000100.1 GCA_029565815.1 Spirochaetota bacterium
GCTCTGTCAAAAGCCGGCCTTAGGGTCATCGGGGCCACAACCTTGGGCGACTACGCACGCTACCTGGAAAAAGACAGCGCCCTTATGCGGCGCTTCCAGCTGGTTCTGGTTAAGGAGCCGCTGCCTGAAGCAACGAGGGCTATACTGGACGGCGTACGGCCGGACCTGGAAAAGCACTTTGGGCTACCCATAGACCAGGCCATGCTGGACAGAACCTTGTACCTGTCCGGGCGCTACCTGCCCCAGCGCCGCAATCCGGACAAATCGCTAGACACCCTGGACAGAGCCTGCGCCCAGGCGGTATTCCAGGGCAGCACAGTGTTGCAAGAAAGCCATCTTGTAGATGCCGTGCGTACGCTTGGCTCCATGAATGACAATGCATCGGTGGACCCTCATGGGGCGCTCGCAGGGCTTGAAACGGCCATAGGCTCAAGCATAAAGGGCCAGGATCAGGCTATAGCCATCGTGTCTCGGGCGGTGCGCGTATCCAAAATGCGGCTGGACCTGCACCCGACTAGGCCGGACGGCGCGTTTTTGTTCACCGGTCCTACCGGTGTCGGAAAGACAGCCATGGCAGAAAGCCTTGCTCGGGCCTTGTCCGGCCGGGACGACGCATTGTTCCGTATCGACATGAGCGAATTTTTTGACGCACACCATGCAACCAGGCTCCTTGGCGCGCCGCCCAGCTACATTGGCTACGAGGATCAAAGCCTCTTGTCCCGGGCGGTAGCTTCCTGTGCAGGCGGCGTCCTCCTTTTGGACGAGCTGGAAAAAGCCCACCCACAGGTGCACCGCGTGTTTTTGCAGATTCTGGACTCCGGCCGGGCTACCGATTCCAGTGGTAAGGTGCTGTCATTCTCGTCCATCACCATTATTGCTACCTGCAACGTAGGGAGCGACGCTGGCCCTGTATCCGGTTTCATGCGCGACCAAAACCACGCTGCAACCGTACCCATGGCAGAGCTTAAGCGAGTATTCCCGCCCGAATTGCTCAACCGCTTCGACGCGATTGTTCCATTCCGGCCACTGGACCACAATGACGCATTGGCCATCGTACAAGAGCGGGTAGTAGCGGATGCAAACACAGCCTTAGAGCGTGAGTATGGCATACGCCTGGTGTTTAGCCCGCAGGCCATAGCAGCGGTGGTAGAACAAGGCTTTTCTAAGGATTTTGGAGCCAGAAACCTGCACAGAACCTGGCGCATCATGGTATCGGACCCGCTATCGGACATTGTAGCTAGCCTTGCGCCCCGGACCTTGAGCACAGCGGCGAGCGGCGAGCCAGCGCTGTGGGCCGTCAGCCTAGGCGCACATGGCCTGGAGTTTAGCCCCCCATGATATTCCGCGACAGGCCCGACGGACGGCGCATACGGGACGAATCTCCCATGGCAGGCATACTGCCACACATCATGCGCCGCAGGAACGACGCCGCGGTATGGTTCTCTTCGGAAATCGATGTGGAAGATGCCCTGCTCTATGTACGATCCGTCAACGCACAGGATCCAAAAGCACGCTACAGCCTGTTCGGGCTCCTCCTTGCAGCGGCGGTTCGGGTGTTTGCGCTCAAACCGAAACTGAACCGCTTTGTGTCGCACCGGGCTGTATACCAGCGTAACGAGCTGTGCTTTTCCTTTATCGTAAAAGAAACCCTTACGGAGGCAGCCCCGGAACGGTCGGCTAAAGTCCGCTTCCAGCCCGATGATCAGGCGGCCACAGTGCTTGCAAAAACCAATGCGGCCATCGATGCGCTGCGCGACGGACGCAGCACCCCGGACGAACGCGAAATGCGTTTTCTGGGCAAGCTGCCTGGCGCGCGCACCTTGTTCACATCGTTGTGGAAAGTGCTGGACGCGGTGAACCTGGCACCTGCATCGCTCATACAAAGCGACCCGCTGTATACCTCGGCATACTTTGCAAACCTGGGCAGCCTGGGGCTGGAAACGCCCTACCATCACCTGTATGAATGGGGAACGGCCAGCATGTTTGTTTCCATGGGCCGGGTGTATCGAAAGCCATGCGAGAAGAGCGAAGGCAGGCGGCATATCACCCTTAAAATCACCTTGGACGAACGCATTGCAGACGGCATTTATTTCGCTCATGCTGCAAGCCTCTTAGCCAAGTTTATGCGAAACCCGGAGGAACTGGACCGGCCGCTTAGCGAGCTGGAAGAATAAGGGAGAAGAGGAAGTATGGAACAGAATATTGTTGCAGAAGTGCCGGGCTTTTACCGCATTATCGCGCTTAAGCCATTCAGGCGGACGCAGGGCGTAGCATTTGACCTGGTGCCCATGGAGCTGTTGCCAAAAATCGACGGTATAGACCGAGTTCTCCACGAGCACGGAGCTGTATCGCCCGGTGCAGTCGGGTCCGTCGAGCGCCCCTGGTATCTACACCCCCACCAGGAAGACAACCTGATTGTGCTAGCCGGTAAGCGTACGGTGGATATTTACAACCTGGAACATCGATCCATGGAAACATTTACGGTTGAGCCGCAGCGTATCTACAAAAACGGCGAGCTGTTCTACGACGGCCCGGCCATGCTGGTATGGCCATGCAATGTGTTTCACCGCATCATGTCCGGTATGGACGGCTCTGCATCGCTTAATTTTGCTGCCCGCTACGATGGCTTTGACATACGCAGCAACTTTAGCATATACGAGCTGGATACAAAAACCGGTAGCTACCGCGTGATCCGCGAAGGCCACCTGGATCAAACCAGCTAAAACGAGTGCCCATAAGCTTCGGGGCACTAGGGCTTTTTGGCTAGACCGACAAGGCAATCCCAGCCAACGCTGCTAGAAGGGCTACAAGGGCGAGCGTCCATACCCACCATGGAAGAGGCCTGTAGGAAAGCTGTTCGCGCGTTGTTTCGCGTATCGGGGCTGCATCCGCACCGGTTTGGTAGCCACAGACCGGGCAGCCATGTATGAATTTGGACGCATTACCGGAAAAGCCGCAGCGGGGGCAGAGCACCGAGGTGAAGAATTTTCCGCAGTTCTTACACACGCGGTCGGTTCTGCCAACGTGCGCACCGCAGCCCTGGCAGAAGTACGTGGGTTCCCGGGTGGTTTTCAGGCACTTTCCTTGGCGCCGGTTTTTGCAGCATCTGGGGCTGCAGCCGGCACTGCATTCACGGCTGGCGCGCCAGCAGCCGGAGCATCAGCGGCAGGAGCAGTCTTCTTGTCAGCATCAGTGGATTTTGGTGCTGGCTTCTTGCCCTTTGCGTCATTGACATAAAAACCGGAGCCTTTGAAAATGACGCCTGAACCGCCAAAAATAAGACGGCGAACGTCTTTGCCACACTGGGGGCAGGTTTTTTCAGGCTCATCGCTCATGCTTTGGTTGCGTTCAAAGGTGTAGCCGCACGCGCGGCATTCGTATTCGTAGCTTGGCATTATGAAACCTCGCGCACTGTGTTCGGTGTTTTTACTATATCCACAATGAAGCTTATGGTAAAGAGCCACACTTGACCACAGGCTGGCTGTGGGGCTAGGCTTGGGCTATGAAGTGGGAAAACGGACGACGAAGCACGAACGTGGAAGACCGTCGCGGCTCTGGGATACGAAGAGGCGCGGTGCTTGGCGGTGGCGGTGCCCTGGTTGTGGGCATTTTGGCACTCATCCTTACCGGCGATCCAAGCCAGCTCTTACAGGGGCTTTTAGGCGGCGGTCAAGGGGCAAGCCAGGGCCAGATAGAAGCAAGCAGCCCGGAAGAAGACCGCCTGGCGGATATGTGCGCCGTGGTGCTTGCCGATACCGAAGACACCTGGAATGCCATTTTTGAAAAATCCGGCATGGAATATAAAGAGCCGTCCTTGGTCATATTTTCCGGCCAGGTAAGCTCCGCCTGCGGTAATGCAGACTCGTCCACCGGACCCTTCTACTGCCCGGGCGACCAGAAAATCTACATAGACCTGTCGTTTTACAAGGACCTGGCTTCTAGGTTCCGCGCGCCTGGCGACTTTGCCCAGGCCTATGTGCTTGCGCACGAGGTTGGCCACCACGTACAGGAGCAGCTAGGCGTGCTCGGTTCGATGCACCAGCAGATGCAAATGAGTTCCCCCGCGGTCGCAAACGACCTGTCGGTAAAGCTGGAACTGCAGGCAGACTTCTTTGCCGGCATTTGGGCACACTATGCGGACCGGTCCAGGGGCCTCTTGGAACAGGGCGACCTGGAAGAAGCCATGGGCGCCGCAGCAGCGGTAGGCGATGAC
>JAKQNL010000114.1 GCA_029565815.1 Spirochaetota bacterium
GCCCTTGCCCTGGTTATGGCAAACCCGCCAGCTGATGGCATGAGCGCGGAAACGGCCTATATGTCGGCTATGGCGCTTATGTCCGAAGCCTTTGCCCAAGTTGGCGTCGCCGATGCTGGCGCTATCACCCCCGCAGAAGGAACCGCGCTGAAAGCTAACGCTGCCTACCAGTTGGCACTACAGTACCTGGCGCTTGGAAATACCATATCCGGCGGAAGCCCAACAGGCCTTGGCGGAACCCTTCAGGGCATGGTGGACATGGTAGAAGCCGCTGTTAACGGAGCATAAATGAAGAATTTTATTGTCGTTGTATGCCTAGTGCTCCTCTGTGCAGCGCCAGTATGCGCGCAAAATCTGGAACCTGTTCGGGCATTGTCGCCACAGGCAGCTGCCTTGGGCGGCTACCACGCTGCAGCCCCCCAGGGCCTGGACTCGATTTTTTCCAATCCGGCCGGCTTTGCCAGCCAGGATGACGAACTCTTGGTAGCCCGCCTTAGTGCTAACCTGTCCGGGCCGGTATTCGACATAGCAAACGCAGTGTTCTCCGGAAACTCGGATATGTTAGCCCTGGTAGCCGGTTTGGTGGACAATAAAGGCCGCCTGTTTTTGCGTGCGGATATAGACGGACCCCTTGCATTCGGCTATGTGGGTAAGGGTCTTGGTTTTGGCCTGTTTAACCGGAGCGTCGTAGCGCTCAACGCGCGATCCTTACTGTCTGCGTCGCTTGCCATGCACGAGGAACTCTTACTGACTGGCGGTTATGCTCACCGCTTTGAGCTTGGCGCGCACAACCTGGATCTTGGCTTGTCCGCAAAAGGCTTTCTGCGCATGGGCTACGCGATGAGCGGAACCCTCAATGACCTGGTGACCGCCCTGGGCTTAGTCATGGCAGCTCCAGATTTGTTCGATACGAGCGTTCCGTTCCAGACAGCAACCGGCCTTGGCATCGATGTAGGCGTTTTGTGGACAGCCCCCTTTGGCCTGTCTGTGGGCTTTGCAGCAAGGGATGCGTATACGGCAGCCCTGGTTACCACGTACAGCAGCTTTAAGGACTTCCGCGATAGCCCGTCCACATCTAAAATCGGCGGCCCGGAGGCATCCGTAGCATCCGCGGACCTGTCCCTTGGTCTTGCCTACCGCTTCCCCTTTGTGTTCCTGAGCAATCTGGGCACCAGCCTGGTCCTTATGCTCGATTACAACGACTTTTTGAACCTTCTGGCCCCTATACCGCGCAACCCGATACTGAATGCAGGCATAGGACTGGAAGCGGTAATAATGGATGTGCTAACGGTGCGCCTGGGCGTCAAAGATGCCCTGCCAGCGCTAGGCTTTGGCCTTAACCTAAGCGTGTTCAAATTCTCCCTGTCCATGTACGGACGCGAGCTTGGTTTAGACCCAGGCGTGCGCCCCGTATACAATGTGCTTATGTCCCTGGATTTTTCCTACTGAATCGCCGCTGCTTTATTGACCAAATGCCCCTTCCCGGGCTATTGTCCCAAAACCGAGCCGCTAGCTCACTCGGTAGAGCAACGCCCTTTTAAGGCGTGGGTACCGGGTTCGAATCCCGGGCGGCTCAATCGTCATGCGTCCCTACGGGCCGCTTTACGTAGGGAAATTTATGGTAGTGGCAGCTGAAAGCTACCAGCTTCATCCATGACGTCTTGACCATAGGTCAAGGTTGGTATAAACCGCGCGTCCTTGCGCGGTTTTTTTTATACGCCAACAGCATTGGTAAAGCTGCCGGCTCCGTGCGTCCCTACGGGCCGCTTTCCGTAGGGAAGTTTATGGTAGTGGCAGCTGAAAGCTGCCGGCTCCATGCGTCCCTACGGGCCGCTTTCCGTAGGGAAGTTTATGGTAGTGGCAGCTGAAAGCTGCCGGCTCCATGCGCACGTCGCGCGAGCGGCGAGCTTCAATCAATACAGCTCCGCGTAAACGCGGTACTGACTGATGGCTAATCGGGAGCGCATTCTGTTTTAGTCTTGACTATTCGGGAATGCGGTCTATAATAGTCGTATGGATCGACTACTCAGTCCGTTTATACAGAAAGATTTGACCAGAAAAATTGTGCTCTTGTCGGGGCCACGGCAGTGCGGCAAAACAACCTTGGCGCGTATGCTTAGCCCTCGCTACGATTACTTCAATTATGACGATGCCGCCCAGCGCTTAGCGCTCAGAGATAAAACCTGGGATAGAAACCAGCCTTTGGTCATTTTTGACGAGCTGCATAAAATGCCACAGTGGAAGACCTGGCTTAAGGCTGTGTATGATGTAGAAGGCATACCGCCAGCCTATGTGGTTACCGGCAGCGCGAATCTGGAAACCTTCCGCAAAATGGGCGATTCGCTAGCCGGGCGCTTTTTTGCCTACCATCTGCATCCGCTGGATGTGCAGGAAGTGGCAAGCCAGATTGAGCCGCACGACGCGCTTTCCCGCCTGTTGCGCATTGGCGGTTTTCCGGAGCCGTTTCTGGAAAACGACGAGATTTTTTACGCCCGCTGGAAGCGTTCCCACCTGGATGTAATTCTTCGGCAAGATCTTTTGGACCTGGTGGCGGTAACGGACATACAGTCTATAGAAACCCTGATAGAATTATTACGCCACCGGGTAGGCTCGCCCCTGTCCTACGCAAACCTGGCAGCGGATTTGCAAAAGGATCCTCAGACCGTTAAAAGCTGGCTTGCGCTTTTAGAGGGCTTATATGTTATTTTCGCGGTACGTCCCTGGCACCGCAACGTAGCCCGTTCCATCCTTAAGGAACCAAAGTACTATTTTTACGATACCGGCCAGGTTAAGGGCGACGAAGGAACACGGCTGGAAAATGTAGTAGCCACAGCGCTGCGCAAACAGCTGGATTTCCTGGCAGATACCCGAGGATTAGCTGGCAGCTTGCACTACATCCGAACCAAGGATGGCAAGGAGCTGGATTTTGGCGTTGCGCAGGATGAGCGGCTAAGCCATGTGGTAGAAGTGAAGTGGGCCGATTCCGAACGCTCCCCGTCCTTTAGCCGCTTCCCGGATCTGTTGAAACAAACCAAAGCTGTCCAGGTGGTCGGCCAAGCTAAAGGGCGTCGGTCCTGGCCAGACGGCCTGGCCGTAGAGCCAGCGGCGGACTGGCTGGCTCGGCTGGATCTGTTGCGCTGAGGAATATGGAGAATTGAACCACAGAGCCACAGAGCCACAGAGAAACCATAGAATTTCCCCATAAGCTTCGGGGCACTAGGCTACTCTTCCTGTGGGCTTTCTGCTGGCTCCTCGCTGGCTTCCTGGCTTGGTGCGGCTGCAGTGCGCTGGCCAAAATGGTAGGTAATGCCCAGGCCAGATCGGAACAGGAAGGTGCCGGATGCTGGCGGGCGGCCCGTAAGCTCGTCCATGCCAAAAGCGTATACGGCGCTTTCCATTTCCGCGTGCAGCGACATGCTGGCGGATAATTCTGCCAGAACCCGCGCGCCAACAAAGAGTGAGCCCAGGCTGTCGCGGTTGCCGCTTTCATACAGTCGGCTAAAGTCCTGGTAGCCCATGGAAAACAAAATGCGCCACGGGCTGCCTTTCTGGAAAACATCTACCTTGAATGCATATCGGTTGGACGAGTCGGCAAGCAATACGCCGCCAGGGCCGTTCATGTACAGTTTGCGCGTTGTCATTGCAAGCGAACAGATTGCGTTGCGTGCGTACCAGCCGCCGCTTACCTGGGCGAATTCCTGGGAGTAGTCGCCTTCGGCCGCCAGGGCGGAACCCATGGACGAGTCCGCGCGGGCTTCCACAAATACCACGCCGGGTATGTCCAGCCTCATGCCCACGGACATGCCGGCTTTAAGCGGGGTTTGCGCAGAGTTGAACAGCCCAAGCATGGGGCCTGCGCTTAGTTTGACGATGCCCGCCTGGTAGGCTATGACGCTGGTAAGCAGGTGGCGAAGCACCGGGTCGGTAACATATGCGGTTTCTAGCGTTACGCCATCGGCTATGGTGTGCGTTAGGCTTACGCGGGCGCCGTACACCCACAGGTTGCCCGGATAGGCTGCGGCGCTTATGGGCTCTTCGGAGTTCCAGGGCAGGTTCAGGTTCCCGAACAAGGCTTCTACGTTCAGGTCCAGAGCCGCCACCGGCAGGGCGCACAGCGCAAGTATGGCCGCCATGCATAGACTGGTTCTTGCTTTCATTCTGCTCATTCTGTCAGCCTTTCCGTTTATGCGCTTAATATGCGGCTCTAATGCCCACAGCCGGCATGAACAAAGCGTACCACGGTTCGGGTACGGGGAACAGCGCCAGGTCCATGCGCATATCCAGGCGCACGCCGCCTATCATCAGTTGCAGGTAGGGGGCGGCTTCTACGCTCACCGGTCCTCCTGTAGCATCCGGCCGGTATTTGATACGGGTTTCCGCACCGCCCTGTATGCCTTGCTCTGTCAGTGTGCCAAAGCTTAGGTCTACCCGCATGTCCAAGGCGCCTTGGTCTCCGGTTGGCACAAACAGGTACCAGGACGGGCGGAAGAACAGACTGAGGGTAAGCGAGCCAAAGCCGAAGTGTATGCGCGGCTCGAACAGAAAATACAACAGCTCCGCAGAGAAGGGCGAGCTTGGGTCCCAGCGCGGCAAGCCAACCTGGGCATAAAAATCGCCGATGGAGCCGGTGTCGTAGTAGAACAACAGGCCGCCGCGGTACAGTCCGGCAACGGATTGCGGAAACGAAGCGCCTACAAAGGCTTCCAGTTTAACCTTGTCTGTGTTGATAAGGACACGTGCGTCTGAAGAATAGATGCCCGGGCCTAGCCACAGGTCCTGGTACAGGTACAGGTAGGGCACCACGGAGCCGCCGCTTAAGCCCATGCGTATGCCGGTGCCAAATACCGAATGCAGGCCGTCGTAGCTGCGGCTGGTATCGCCGCCTATGCCTTCTGGGTACACCATGAATCCGCGCATCGATGTGGAAAACGGAGCGGCACCGAACAGTACCGGGAAGTCGTCGCCGGTACAGAAACGGTCCAGCCTGCCGGCAAAAAAGGTAAGCTCCAGGGGCGTGCCGCCTAGGTTTTCCAGGCTTATGGCCGCTGTGTTGAGTGCAAGGCCGCGGCTAAAAGCCAGAATATACAGGTCTACTATCGGGTCGGGCGCTGCCGGGTCCAGCGGTACGGGCGTTGCAGCTGCCGCAAAGTAGCTTTCCAGGTCGTCGGACTGGAAGCGTAGGCCAAACCATGCGGCGAATTTACTGCCACCTTTTATGGACATGTCTATGCTTGCCCTGGATGACAGCACAAACAGGCCAGCGCTGTTTACCCTGCCGTGGGTAAGGAGCGAAAATTCGCTCACGGCCAGGTCTGCGGCTTGCGCAGAAAGGACAAGCACTGCCAGTGCAATGACAAGGCTGATGGGCTTTTTCATACCGATTATCCGCTCCTTAAGCACATGCGGCCGCGCCGGTCATGCATACATTGTATCGTGGTTCTTCCTATAAAACATCGGCATCGGGCAAGAAAACTGAAAGCAGGCCGTTAAAGGCCGGGTAGTAGGTTTTCCGTGCATCCTTGACTAATGGCCGGTTCCGTATAAGACTAGAAGGTACGATGAGCGACTACCTCGACCCTAACAACCAGGAACTCCTCAAGGATTTTTTCGCCGAGGCCCAAAGCCAGGTTGATGCCCTGGAGCGGAATATCCTGGTGCTGGAAAACGACCCAGGCAACCATGATGCGGTGGACGAGATTTTCCGAGCGGCCCATACGCTTAAAGGCGGGGCGGCCACGGTGGAAATGTCCGAGCTAACCCAGTTCACCCACGTGGTAGAGGACCTTTTGGACGCCATACGCTCCTCAGCCGTTACGGTGAACGAAGCGGTCATAGACGCCCTCTTATCCGGTATCGATATGATCAAATCGATGCTGGACGCGCGCGCCGACGGCCGCGTGTACGAAGGCCCTGTGGACGCGGAGCGCGAACGTCTGGGCGCCCTCATTCCGGCACGAAGCGCAAAGGGCGCGGCAAAAGGGCCCGCGGCTAAGGCTGCCCCGGCTATTGCCAAGGCAACCCCTGCTGCGGCCAAGGCTCCGGTAAAAGTCGGCGCCCCTCCGCCCGCAGGTCTTACGGAATACGAAATTCTGGAGATGCGTGAGGCGGCCGGTACCGACCGCAGCGTGTACATGGTCGAAGTATCATTTGACGAATCCAATGTCATGAATACGGTTGGCCCTATCCACGCCTTTGCTGCCCTGAGGGACATAGGCAGCGTGCTTAAAACGGAACCAGATTTCGAGAACCTGTACGAAGATGCATTCCAGGCAAAAGTAACGTACTTTGTCGCATCGGACCGCAAGCCAGAAGAGCTAAGCTCGGCGGCCACCATCCCGGATGTGGTTTTGTCCGTTTCGGTAAAAGCTATCAACCTCGACGGCGCAAGCGAAAACGCTGCTCCGGCAACGCCGGCGCCCGCAGTGCAGAAACCGGCCGCCGCACAGCCGGCTGTCCAGCCTGCCGCAAGCCGCCAGCCTGAGCCGTCGCGTGCTACGCCCGCCACCGCAAGCGCCCAAAGCGCGCCTGCCAGCGTTGCCCAAAGCGCTGCCCCCGCAGCCAGCGCAGCCAGTCCGGCACTAAGCCAGAATGAGCTGGAAGCCGCCCTGGCCGGAGCCATGGCGCCGTCCGCCTTTGACGCCGAGCACGCCGAGCATGATGCGGAACGGAATGCAGAACTGCGCAAAGCAGGCCAGCAATCAGGCAGCATACTGCGGGTGGATTCCCGCCGTATCGATAACCTTTTAAACCAGGTGTCGGAAACGGTTATCAACAAGGCTACCTTTAACCAGATAAGCGCAAAGTTCGGCGAGCTGCAATCCTCGTTCCAGGCATCGCAAGCCAGGCTGCGCGAATCCCTTAAAGAGCTGTTCGATGAACTGCCAGAATATTTTGGCTCCATGGAAACTGGCCGTGCAGTCAAAGACATAAAAAAAGAGCTAACAGAAAAATACGGCTCCCTGTATTCGCTGTTCGATCCCCTGGAAAGCGAGTTTAAGGGCCATGTAGCCAAGTTCCGGTCCACGGCCCAAAACCTTGGTCGCATTACCGGCGAGCTGCAAGAAAGCGTCATGCGCATACGCATGGTGCCCATCAGCCAGATATTCAGCCGCTTCCCCCGGCTGGTACGCGACCTGTCCAAAAACCTGTCCAAGAAAGTGAACCTGGTCATCGAGGGCGAGGAAACCGAGCTGGACAAATCGGTGATAGAGGACCTGTTGGATCCGCTCATGCACTCGGTGCGCAACGCGCTGGACCACGGCATAGAGTCTCCGGCGGACAGGCTGGCTGCCGGCAAGAGCGAGGAAGGAACCGTGTACCTGCGCGCTTCCAACGAAGGCAACATGATCGTGATAGAGATTACCGACGACGGAAAAGGCATCGACGTGGAATCGGTGCGCCGCAAGGCCGTGGAGCGCGGCCTCATACACCCCAGTAAGGCGCTTACCGAGCTGGAATCCTTTAACCTGATTTTCGAGCCAGGTTTTTCCACCGCCGCTTCCATAACGAGCATTTCCGGCCGTGGCGTCGGTCTGGATGTGGTCAAGCGCCAGATAGAAAAACTTAACGGCACGGTTACGGTATCCAGCCAAAAAGGCAAGGGCACACGCTTCATCATCAAGCTGCCCCTTACTTTGGCCATCATTCAGGGGCTTTTGGTTCGGGTTGGCAAGGAAACCTACTCCATACCCATTACCAGCGTTATAGAAAGCCACCGCATAAAACCCAGCGACGTGCGCATGATAGACAACTACGAGGTGTTCAATGTGCGAAACGACGTGGTGTCGCTGTTGCGCCTGGATCGCGTGTTCCGCATACCCAATGACGAGCAGGGCGATTACTGCTTTGTGGTCATTGTTGGCACCGCAGACAAACGCATGGGCCTCATGGTGGATTCGCTCATTGGCGAAGAAGACGTGGTTATAAAACCCTTGCGCGACCATTTTACCAACTCGCCGGGCATTGCCGGTGCGTCCATTCTGGGCGACGGATCGGTGTGCCTGATCATAGACGTAAGCCAGCTCCTGGAGCTTGGCCAGAAAAAGGAACTCGAGGAGCGCCAGCGCCTCGAGGCAACCATACGCTGACACCGTGTCGGGAGAAGCAATGCGATGAGCGTGCAGACAAGCGAGATTAAGCCAGCG
>JAKQNL010000126.1 GCA_029565815.1 Spirochaetota bacterium
ATGCATAGGCGACGCAGCCGCCGGGTGCGGACACCGGTGGGTGCACCAGATAGCCTGCTTCGTCGATAGACCACAGCCGCCTGCCGTTCTGGGATAGGCACACGATGCGTGTTCCCGTTTGCGTGCCCAACGCCAGGAACAGCCTGCCGTCGCTACCGAATGCCGGCGCACCGGATGGTGCAGCTTCTAGCTCGAGCGTCCATACAGCCTGTCCGGCCCGGTTGAGCATGGTGATGGACGATGTACCTTCTGGAACCACGGCGCGGCCGTATGGGTCGCATGCTATGAAGGCTTTGGACCGTACACCCAGGTCGCGCTTGCCTATCGCAATGCCCTTGCTGGTAAGCACGTACAGGTAGCGGTTGTCGGATACGAACCACACCCGTCCGCCGCCGCATACCGGCCCGGTGCTTATGATGCCGCCGGCTGGAAAGCGGAACAGTACCTGTGCGCGGTCTGCCTCCTGTGTCGATGCTTCCTGGGCATAGACGCAGAGCCCGGCGGCCAAGAAAAACACCAGCGCAGCTAGGAGCCCTAGAAGCCAGGTGATTTTTTCTTTAGCGCAGGACAAAACGCGCATAGGACTCCAGGTGGGATGTATTTGGATAAAAGTCGTAGATGCGCACCCGCTCCAGATCGTAGCCCGCTCGGGAAAGTTCGCCCGAGTCCCTGGCAAGCGAAACGGGGTCGCACGACACATAGCCTATGCTTGCAGGCTGTGCGGATGCAAGCCAGGCTTTTACGCGCGGTGCAAGGCCTGAGCGCGGAGGGTCCACCAGCACATGGTCAAAGCGCTGTTTGGCTTGAGCCGAGGAAACCCATTCCTCCATGGTGTTGGCTGCAAAATCGGCCGGCTTGCCTACGTTTGCGCATGCGTAACCGACAGCCCGCGGATCTTGCTCAACGCATACCAGGCGCTCGAAGCGGTCTTTAAGGAAGGAGCCAAAAACCCCAACACCGCAGTACAAGTCCGCCGCCGTCTGACCGGACAGGCCATCCAGAACATCGGGTATCAGTTTTTCCAGCATGGTAAGGTTGCTCTGGAAGAAACCGCGTATATGGAAGCGTATGGATTTACCAAGCAAGCTTATGCTTATGTCCGTGTCCGGTCCTTCCACGTGCGCGCTGTACCCGTCTTGTCCGAATACAATGAAGCGGTCTTTGCCGGCCATGTACGGCTTGAGTTTTTGCCACGCCGCGTCGCCCGATACCGACTGGGTAAGCCATTCGTTGATAGGGCCGGCAAGTATGGGGCAGGAGTCTAGCGCTATGATGTCGTTGGACAGCCGCTTCGCATAGCCAATCTTTTTGTCCGGCCCAAAATGAAATTGCGCCCGGTTTCGGTATGCATCCTTTGGCCCGCGTACCATCGCAGCCTGTATTCCGGACAGCCCGCCTGACCTGCGGAACGCATCAGCCAGTATTCGTTCCTTGACGGAACACTGTGCGTCATAGGACAGGTGCATAAGATTGCAGCCGCCGCACTGGCCGTACAGCTTGCAGGGCGCCTCCACCCGGTCCGGCGACGGCTGCACGAGGCTGAGCAGTTCGGCGCGCATAAAATCCGGCTTGTCCTGCCGTACCTGCGCGACTATGCGCTCGCCGGGAGCGGTAAGCGGAACAAAAACGGCCTTGCCTTGGTAAAACCCCAGGCCGTCGCCGCCCGCGCTGATAAGGTCTATGCTTAGTTCTAGTGTAGCGTTGCCCGAAGCCTGGTTTTTTCCGCTCATCGTTTTAATACCTTAACCATATAGAGCCGGATGTATTCTTCCAGCGCAGAATGGTTGCGAATTTTTAGAAGATTGGGCGTATCTGCCAGGTTTGCTGCCATGGTTTTTACCCGGTCCGGGGTAAAGGACGATGGCTTCATGGAACGCAACGCGCCGCGCAGGTAGTCGCGCACCAGCGAGTTGATGTCTTCGGTAAGATTTGCCTTGGCTCGTAAGTCTAGGAGCGTATTCCAGCGTTCGGCTAATAGCCCCAGGTATTCTTCCAGTTTGTAGCCGCTGGGCAAAAAAGATTTTTCCGCGTTTGCCGCTGCAAGTGAAAAGTCCGTTGCTCGGGCGTTACCCGCTGTCTTGGACTGGTCCTTTTCACCTTCGTCGGCGCGTATGGCCTTGGTAAGCGCACGGGTGCGCTCGGCTTTCTTTTTTGCGGAACGCTTCCACAGGGCCATGATCCAGGAAAACACCGGGATGGTATACCACAGGGGGAGCATCATGCGGACATCGGTGAGTAAGCGTTTTCGGTTCAGGTCCAACAGCACATCCATGCCGGCGGTGCGGGAATTACCGAACCAGCGCTCCAGGGACTGGTCGCCTGCCTTATCGGAAGCGGCAAGCACCGCAGGAGCCAGGCGGGCATCCAGCACGGCGGACAGCACCGGAGCCATTTTGCCCAGGCGCGCTCGCAGGTCATCGCGGAAGGCTGCATCATCGTTCATCGCGTCCAGCGTTTCAAAATTGAGCAGCACATCCTGCCAGTCACGCGTAATGGCCGTCCGTACGGCTGGGCGGGCGTCGGACAGTGCTTTTACCAGGTAGGGCAAGAGCTTGTCCCTGACGATAAACAGGCTGCGCACCGGGCTTACGGGCACGATGAGCAGTTTGGGTAGTGTCGTCCCATCGTTGGCTGTGGTTGCGTCCGCAAGCCATGCTTCCAGCTCTTCCCGCGTGTACTTGCCCAAGAACGGTCGGCCCTGGGAATCGCGGAAGTCCGTGATGTCCTGCATGCTGTACAGGTATGGTGCTTTGGCAAGCAAAAGCTCCAGGGACTTGAATGCGGATTCCCTATCCTGTTCGCGCTGTGCGTGGCCCTTGTAGTAGTTATTGTACACATCGATGAGGTACGCGGCTTGCCACACAGATATGTCCTCGGGTGTCGGGTCGCCTTTGCCGGACAGGTCCTTTTTGACAGCGCTGGACAGGTATGCCCAGAACGGATAGACAAAATCGCTCTTGCCGGATTTCATAGCCTCAAGCGTGTCAAAGGGCTTGATCATGATAGAAACAAGCGTTTCTTTCAGTTGCAGTTCCTTGCCGGCAAGCGCGCCAAGGAGCCTCTGCTGGATAAAGTCCTTGTTTGCGCCTTTGCGCAGGTAGTGGCGTATTTTGAGTATCGCGTATTCAAGAAGCTTGTCGCTCACCGCTACCGACAGTATGACTATGCTCCGTAGGCCTTCCGGAAACATGATGCGGTACAGGAGGGCCGGCCGGTCTCCCTCAAAATCGATAAGTGCGGGCAAGTCGGTGTCCACGGATACCGGCTGTATCCACTCGGAAGGCACGGACAGTTTCAGGTTAGTTTCGTCGGGAAAGGGTATATCCGGGTTTTCTTCCATGCGCCGGTATTCTTGGTACACGGCTTCGGTAAAGGCTTCCGGCAGGTAGATGCGGTCTATCTGGTTGCCGGCCGTAAGGACGGATATGCGCTTTTCCCGCGCAAGCTGCATGAGCCGGGGGGATAGGACGCTTTCCGGGTGGATGGACAGGTCGCGGTAAAACGGATTGGTCTGGTCGTATGCCCGTGCCTGACGCTGCACAGCCTGGGCGAAAAGACGATAGTCTATAACAGAAGTTTTATTGCGGGCCGCGAATGCTTTTAGAACCTGATATACATCAAAATCAATGGCCATGGTGGGCATTGTACGCTCCCAAGGCGCTTGGGGCAAGCTAAAAGCGCTTCAAAAAAAACGGCCAACGCCTTTAGGCGCGGCCGTTTCGTCGCGATAGCGAACAGTCACTTGCGGGTCTTGTGTCGATTCTTTCTCTTCTTCTTCTTCCGCTTGTGCGTCGCTATCTTCTTGAGCTTTCGCTTTCTTCCGCAAGGCACATGTAACTCCTTATGCCCGTCGCGACGAGATGCGCCGCACGGTACGGTCGGTTTCCGAAGATGCTGAGCGATTATGCACGCATGCGTATGCTTGGTCAAGAGCCGATGGAGCCGCTGGCATAAGGCCGAGTCTGCTTGTACCGCGGTGTCGGTTTTTAAGCCCTTGCGTTCCAGCCCTGTATAAGCTATAAATTCATGAGTGTGCCCGGCTATCGCCAGTCTTGGCGGCAGCACAGGATTCCTTCGGAGCGGAGACAGCCATGATCGCCAAGAGTGACATGCCCAACTTGAACGATAAGCGCCCGGAGGGCCTCAAGCCCGACGGAACTCCCTATCGCGTCCTTATCGTGGACGACTCTATGTTCATCGCAAAACAGCTCGGGCAGATACTGACCTCCGAGGGCTTTGACGTGGTAGGCACTGCCGCGGACGGCCAGGCAGGCGTGGAGAAATACAAGGAACTGGTTCCAAACATAGACCTGGTAACCATGGATATAACCATGCCGACCATGGACGGCGTTACCGCCCTGGAAAAAATACTGGCTTTTGACAAAAATGCCGTGGTTGTTATGGTTAGCGCTTTGGGCAAGGAAGATGTGGTAAAAAAGAGCCTTATTCTTGGCGCCAAAAGCTATATCGTAAAGCCGCTGGACCGAAAAAAGGTACTTGAGCGTATTCTGTCCATACTGCGGCGCTAAGCATGAGCATTTTTGAAATTATCATGCTCGCTTGTTTTGGCGCAGCTTGGCCTTTTTCTATCTATAAGTCCTGGACAGCGCGGAAAACCAGCGGCAAGAGCATTTTCTTCCTCTTTGTCGTCCTGGCCGGCTATGCCGCGGGTATTATCAACAAAATACTGTACAATCCAGACCCCGTCATGTGGATGTATGCACTTAACGCGCTTATGGTAAGTGTTGATATAGTGCTGTACTTCCGTAACCGTAGCCTGGAACGCGCCTAGCTAGCGTTTGTAGTGCCCCGAAGCTTATGGGGCCTTTGCCTGGCAGCAGGCAAAGGCTCACCGCACCGGTTTCTGGATAGCCGAATAAAAAACCGCCCACGCAGGGCGGTTTTTGTTTTCCCGGAAGGGGAATAATCAGACGGCTTTAACCAGCTTGTTCGCTTTCAGGCAGCGGGTGCAAATCTTTATGCTGAGGGTGGTTCCGCCTATCATGGTTTTCATGGAAAGCAGGTTAGGGCGCCATACGCGGCGCGTGCGGTTTTTAGAGTGACTGACGGTGTTACCGAAAATGGTTTTCTTGCTGCAAAGATCGCATTGTCTGGACATATAGGTACGTCTCCATTTCTCTGGGTTCTGAGCAGGGCAGGCCGCATGCGGCTT
>JAKQNL010000146.1 GCA_029565815.1 Spirochaetota bacterium
AGGTCTTCCTTACAAAACACGGCGTTTTCTGCCGAAAACGCAAGGGCACATTAGTCTTCTATGAGCACGGCTTTTTGGTTGTGGTCTATAACGTTCAATAATCCCATGAGCTTATCTTTTTCCATTAGGTCGATAAGGCGCGCTTCCACGAATTTTTTTGCCTCGTCGGAGAAGGTGCCGGCCGTCAGGCAGTAGCCTTTGCCCGCGCGCAAGTCCTTGATGCGAGCGTGAAAATCACGCAGCACCAGCTCGCCCACCGTGCCGGTGGTTCGTATAAGGCGAAACAGCACAACCTCGGACCATCGGCTGGTATCCACCTCGGCAAGGATATCCGCCCAATCATTCCGCTGCACGGATATGTCGGTTATCTTTATCTTTGCCTTTGGGAAAAAGCTCATGGTTATTTTCCGGCACAGGGTTATGAAGTCGCTCGTCGGAGACAAGAGGAACACTTGCAGGTTTCGGTTTGAGTTAAGCTCGCGGTACCTGGACAGCTGGGTTGGAACATCCTTGTAGTTCGGATAAATTTGCTGTATCTCGTACAACAAGGCAACGGCTTTCGCTATTTCCTGTTCTTTCAGGTACGCGGCAGCCAGCCTATACTTTATCTCTACCAGCACTTCTACCTTTATTTCCGGATGTTTTAGCCCTATCTCAAAGTCCAGTATTGCCTTCTGGTATTGGCGCTGGTTTAAGTGAATGGTGCCAGCAAACAGGGCTGCGCTTGGTCCCAACGAGGAATCCGTGCGCAGGTGGCTAAACAGCCGTATGGCCTGGTCTTCCTGTCCAAGCTCATGGTAGCACTCACCCATCGCAAACAGGCTTTCCTTGTCATCCGGAGCCAGATCCACGGCTTTGCGCAGGGACACAAGCGACTCTTTGTAGTTTTTCACCTTGAACAGAGCGTGGCCCAGGTAGCGCTGGCACAGGGCGTGTTCCGAATTCTGCCTAAGCGCCGCCTTCAGGTGCAGGATAGCCTTATCGTATTGCCTGCGCTGGAACTCCAGATAGCCCAGATTGTAATTTGTTTCAAAATCGTCTTGCTTTGCGGAATGGGCTAGCACGAGTCCCTTGTATGCCTCTTCGGTGCGATTGAGCCGTAACGCGCACAAGCCATAGCGCCTGCTGACGAAAAATTCGTCCAGCTCAGGATTGCCGGTAACAACATCCATGAGCGTTTCGTAAATCTTGTATGCTTTTTCCCAGGCTTGTTCGCCGTAATACACGTCGCCCAACGCCATAAGCGCATCGGGATCCTTAGGATTTTGGGCAAGGCGGCGGTTTGCTTCCTTAAGGATTTGCGAATGATCTTTTGCTTTAAGCTTCTTGCCGCGTTTTGGCTTGTTTCTGTTCTTTCCGAACAAAAAACCGCCCATGAGTATTACAAGAGCCAAAAAGATGACCGCCACAACGACGGGTAGCAGATCCATGGTGCTAGTATTGCCGTCGCAGGCTCATATTGTCAAGAAAAGCCGGAATTTAGCATCTATGGAGCGAGCAATAAAAAACCCGCCCCCGGCAAGCCGGAAGCGGGCGGTATTCATCGTTAAGAGTCCAGAACGGACCCGTTTAGAGTCTTACCAGCGGTTGCCGAAATCCCGGCGGGGCGGGCGCTCGTTCGCCTCGTTCACGCGGAGAGAGCGGCCATCAACTTCGCGGCCGTTCAGGCCGGAAATGGCGGCCATGGCGGCGTCATCAGCAGCCATCTCCACGAAACCGAAGCCCTTGGAGCGGCCGGAGTCGCGATCGATGACGATGTTCACGGACTGAACGTCGCCATACTGGGAGAATGCGTTGCGGAGTCCATCCTCAGTGGTGCCGTAGCTGAGGTTGCCGACATAGAGTTTCTTAGCCATGAGAGAGTCCTTTTCCCGGATCTGTGCCGGGGATTGAGATGATCGTGGAACGGAGTCGGGGAAGGAGGCCAGAGATCAAGTTACGCGATGATGCGAGATCAGCCGGGACATAGGCGGGGATGCACAATTTATTAACTCGGCTAGAATCCAACAGGTTCACGGTCCTCAAAAGCACGATTCGTTTCCAACAGTACATAATATATCCGATAAGAGTAAGAATGTCAAAGGAAATAATTACTTTTTTTGATTAAAATCCGACGAATAAGGCTTTTGCCAGGCCGCAGTTTGTCTTTCCATTGTCCTTTAGCGTTCTTTGGGCTACACTCTCGTAACAATTACCTGACCGGGGGGAACTAGAATGCGCATAGGCCTTTTTGCCGATTCGTACACGCCGCAGGTTAGCGGTGTGGTTACCGTGCTTCGGGTACTGAAAGCTGGCCTGGAAAAGCTTGGGCATACCGTGTTCGTGTTCACCGTAGAACATGAAGACGCCGAGCCAGATCCTACAGTCATACGGGTAAAGTCGTTCCAGTTTCCCAATGAACCGCAGCACCGCATCGGTTTTTTTACCCACTACGAAGTGATAAAAAAGGCAAAAGAGTGCAAGCTGGACATTATCCACAGCCATACCGAGTTTAGCCTGTACCTTGCGGCTCAGATTGTCGCCAAAAAGCTGAAAATCCCCCGGGTGCATACTTTACACACCTACTATCCGGACTACCTGTACTACGTGCCCCTGTTCGAGCCATTCCTCAAGAACCGTGAGCACAAGTTTCTCAAACGGGTGCTTAAGGGCCAGAAGTGCGTCGTTGCACCGTCCCATAAAATCTACGATTACCTGAAAAAACACGAATTCATCCAGGAAATGCGCATCATTCCAAACGGCATCGAGCTAAGCGCTTTCCAGCCTGGCCATCCAAACCGCAGTGCGGAGCTTGTGTCCGCATTCCGTTCGCGCTACGGCATAGCCCAAAACGACCAGGTTGCCGTGTTTGTGGGCCGGCTGGCTGTGGAAAAAAACGTGGAAGTGCTCTTGGATAACTGGAAGCGTATTGTCGAAAAAAAGCCTAGTGCTAAACTGCTTATCGTTGGCGACGGTCCAGACCGCCGTGCCCTGGAAAGCTACGCCGAGCGCCTGGGCATAGAAAACTCGGTACGCTTCTTGGGATATTTGCGCTGGCCCGATGAAGTATGTACCTGTTACGCAGCCTCAAACCTGTTCATGAGCGCGTCCCACAGCG
>JAKQNL010000225.1 GCA_029565815.1 Spirochaetota bacterium
AACATCTATCCCGGCATGTATGATCCCTTAGTTATACTAAGCTATCTGCCGGGTTTTTGCCATGCTCAGCTTTAAGGCTCGGTACGGCTTCTTGCCTTACAAGGCCCACAGGCCGTATGCTTGGCTTTTGGAGGATATCCATGAAGAACCTGGTAAAACACCTTGCCCTTGGAGCGCTTTTGTGCGCGCTTACTCTTGTATCTCCCGGAGCGCAAGGGACGGATCCGCAGGGCTCGGTTCCGGCAAGCGCTGGCGACGGCGTGTTTGCGGTGATAAGCACCATGCGCGGAACCATCGTGCTCGAGTTGTATGCAGACAAGGCTCCCTTGGCGGTTGCGAGTTTTGTTGGCCTTACGGAGGGTGGTTTTTCCGCCAGTGGGAAACCGTATTTTGACGGCTTGCTGTTCCACCGCGTGGAGCCGGGCTTTGTCATCCAGGGCGGCGATCCTCTGGGCAATGGCACCGGCGGGCCTGGTTACCAGTTTCCGAACGAGATAGACAGCTCGCTGGGTTTTGGCTCTGCAGGCGTGCTCGGCATGGCCAACGCGGGGGCGGACACAAACGGTAGCCAATTTTTTATAACGCTAGCGCCCGCGTCGGCGCTCAACGGTTCGTACACGGTGTTTGGCCGTGTAGTTTCGGGCATGGACGCGGTTATGGCGATACGCAAGGGCGACGCGATGCAGAGCGTACGTATAGTCCGCCGGGGTGCTACAGCCTTAGCGTTCAAGCCGACCAAAACTGCTTTTGACTCGGCCGTCGCTTCCTACAAGGCAAAAGCCGGGGAGCGAGCGGCAGCGTGGGTTAAGCAGCAAACGGATATAGCGTCGGCCCGCTACAGCGGTCTAAAAACCCTGCCCGGCGGTATAAAGTTCATAAGCTTAAAGGCAGGCGACGGATACAAGCCCCGTCCTGGCTCCCGGGTGTCGGTGCTGTATACCTTGTTTACCCACGACGGCAAAAAGCTGGACTCCACTGCGGACCGCGGCAACCAGCCTTTCCAGTTTGTGCTCGGCGCAGGCCAGGTGGTAGCCGGCTTTGACGCAGCGGTAGCGGACATGTCCTACGGCGAAAAGCGCGTGGTCATACTGCCGCCCGAAATGGCCTACGGCAAGCAGGGTGTTCCCGGGGCTATACCGGCCGATGCCGTGCTCATCTTCGAGATTGAGCTGGTGAAATAAAAAAGCGGGCCCGCTTTGGGGCCTGCTTTTCATAGCGTTGACCCTTGAGCGGCCACCGGATATTCTGGCTGGGTGAACGGCAAAAAGGGCTTTCGCAGTCAGTGGCTTTCTTCCCTGGTTCTTTTGGGGGGATTAGCCATGTTGGCCATTGGCACAAGTAAAGATCCT
The DNA here is from genome assembly GCA_029565815.1 of Spirochaetota bacterium. GTDB lineage: Bacteria > Spirochaetota > Spirochaetia > Treponematales > UBA12059 > JAKLIU01. Next base: position 1,350 of record JAKQNL010000225.1, read on the forward strand.
CCTGCCGACCCTGTGCTTGCTGTGCTGGGCAAGGCTTTTGATGCCGTAGATCCGGCCCGGGCAGGCATGACCATGGCTATTATTATGCAGCTGTGGCTGTTTGTGTCGCTTGGGCTGTTTCTGGCCTACGTAGCATACACGATTTATGAACACGGAAAATACAAGGACGGAAAACCTAGGCGCACCTTTCTGGAGCGCATGAGGGATCCGCGCTTTGCGGCTGTCGCTATCCTGGTGTTTTTTGGGCTTATGGCCGGCACGCTCTACCTGTACCGGTCGCTTGCTCGTTTGCCTGTGCCGGCCGAGTCTGAGCTTCCCGTAGCTGCTGCGCCCGTGTCCCAGACGCAGCCGTCAGCTATGGCACTTGAGCTTGCTCAAGAACCGCCCCCGGAGGAACGCGTCCAACTGGCCCCGCCGCCCAACTGGCTGCCCCGGCTGCTTATCGGCTCGCTTGGCGTGGCTGCTTTGTTTTTTGCGACTATGCTTGTGTACCGATACCGTAAGGACAACGTTGTAACGAGCCGGCCGGCCGTAATTCAGGCAGCCGGTTCGGATGCTATCGCTGAGGCTGTTTCCAAGGCGCGCGGGCGGCTACACCTTGCCGACGATGTGCGCGATGCCATAGTCGGTGCGTATGCTGACATGCGCATTCTGTTTGACCGCGATGGGCAACCTGATGCATTTACCCCGCGCGAGTTTGCCCGAAGGCTTTTGGCTCTTGGCGCGCACGCGGATGCGGTGGCCGGGCTTACCGCCTTGTTCGAGAAAGCACGCTACTCGGACAAGCCATGCGGGCTAGAGGACAAGATGGCAGCCCTAGATTGTCTGGGTACACTGGCAGCCCAGTTTGGCAGCACGGCCGAAGGGCTTGCATCTGGTGGTACATCTGGTGACAGTCACCCCGATACGGGGGACAGTCACTATAAGGAAATGCCATGAGTCCTGATGCCTGGACAGACCTGGGTGCTTTTGTGCTTGCTGCAGCGCGCTTTATTACGGCCATCTGGCTGTTTGCACTGGTAGTGCGCATGTTGTGGAGCATGCTGGTCAAACTGCGACCTGGGCTTCCTGGCATCCGCTCGGTAACGCCTTCCAGGCAGCCGGAGTCCGATCTTGCCCGCGTCGTTGCCGGCTCTGGTGATGGCGGCTTTTACGCGTCCATCGTTGCTGGCCGTTTGCGTGGCATACTGCGGGATAAGCTGCGCCTGGAGCGTGGCCTGTCCGATGCCGAGGCAGCCCGAGAACTGCGCGCTGGCCTGAGCGGCCTACCCGAACAGCTTAGCGCCTGTATATTCGAAGACTCACTAGAAAAAAAACCCGATGAACATTTCATCGATGCAGCCAGTGCACTCCTAGACGCCCTAGACGGGCAGGATGGCGTGGGCGCAAACAAGGATGTACCATGAACCACCAGGAACACGAGCTTTCCGTTTCTGCATGCAAGGACTTGTCCGCAAAAATCCTGGACGAACTGGAAAAGGCGGTTGTTGGCAAGCGTGATTTTCTGCGCAGGCTTTTGGCTGTTGCCATCGCAGGCGGCCATGTACTCATCGAGGACAATCCCGGCCTGGCTAAAACGCTGGCCGCCCGCAGCCTTGCCCAGGTTATAGGCGGCAGTTTCAAGCGCATCCAGTTTACGCCCGATCTGTTGCCTGCGGACATAACCGGAGCCTATGTGCTGGACCGTGCAAGCACCGAGCTCAAACTGATACAGGGGCCTATTTTTGCCAATGTGGTGCTTGCCGACGAAATAAACCGCGCGCCGCCAAAAACCCAGTCGGCGCTTTTGGAGGCCATGGAAGAGCGCCAGGCCACGCTGGAGGGCGTTACCCTTTTATTACCACAGCCGTTTATGGTCATAGCCACGCAGAACCCCATCGAGTACGAAGGCACCTTCCCCCTGCCGGAAGCCCAGCTGGACCGCTTCATGGCCCGTCTGAGCATAGGGTACCCGGAAGAGGCAGACGAGGTGGAGCTGCTCATGCGGCGCGCGCTGCGCCGCTCGGATAGCATCGAACTAGATCCTTTATGCACCCTGGATGGCTTGTTGTCATTGCGACAGGCAGCCGAGGCGGTACACGTGGAGCGGGATTTAGCCCGATACGCCGTAGCGCTTGCCCGATCCACGAGGGAAGCTGCCCGTGTCGCCGTAGGGGCAAGCCCGCGAGCGTCGCTGGCTATGCTCAAGCTGGCGCGATCGTTTGCCCTCATGGACGGCCGCGACTTCATAGTGCCCGATGACATAAAGGGCTGCGCTTTCGATGTGCTCATACACCGGGTACTCCTTAAGCCCGATGCATGGGCAAGCGATACCCA
>JAKQNL010000232.1 GCA_029565815.1 Spirochaetota bacterium
TGAAGGACTACCTAACCTGCTCGCGCGAACAGTTCGTCGAACTGTGTAAGGCTATTACCGCGAACGCCATGAGCCTTGCGGTGCGCGATGTCATGGAAATACCCAACGGCGTGGATTTCATCACGGTAGAAAACGAATCCGACAAGTGGATAGGCGCTAAAAAAATGCCCAGGCTCATGCGCTTTTTACGGGTATCCGAGCCTTTAGACGAGTCCGCCATACGCTCCTTCCTGGACAACATGAAAAAGCTTGCCATTATCCGCGGCTCGCTGCTTACCAGCTCAAGCTTTAACCGGGCAGCGACGGAATTTGCCCAAAACCGGTCGGTAGAACTGTACCAAAAAGAGCAGCTTCAGGAGTTCCTGCGCTCGGCCATACCCGGCAAATAACAACAGCACTCCCGGAAACCAGCTCCAATCAAAACGATTTTTTGTAACGAGCCAATGGGCTCTTTGTTTCCTTGTTGTACGGCTCCGATAGCTGGCCGTGCTCCTCCTTTCCGTGGTACTCCCCGGGGTTCGATTCGTCGGCTCCGGGGTCTTTTTTTAAGGAGCAGCCTAACGTACGCCCATGCAAAAGCCTTCATTGACACGAGGTGCATACTTTTAGTACCCTATGCGCCTAGGTCCGCCTGTAAGCGGCGGGTTATTTCCCCCGTGCTAGCAGACTGCCGTACACGTTTTGTTTGGACGGACCATGAAGCAATCGGTCCTTCTTGGACCCTTATCAGGAGAACACTATGGGACAGGTCAGTAAGAACTCCCGAACCACCAGCACCACCCATCGCTTTTTCTGCCCCTGCGGCGGCGAAGTAAAGATGAAGAGCATGTTTGACGACGGAAAGGTCAAGAACATAGCCGAGTGTGAAAAGTGCAAGCGCGTCGAGCGCAGGCCCAGCGACTTCAACTAAACGAGCCAGGGTACTGCATAAAGCCGCCCCGCGGGGCGGTTTTTTTATACGAGGCGCTGAAGCCCACTACGCATATGCTCGTCGTACTCAGGCTGTACCGCGCGCCTTGACAAGGCAAGCAGAAATCTGGTAATTTCTTTTCCCGGCGGGAAATCCGTCTCTATGGCATTTTAGGCTAACCCCTATCGGAGGATACATTGGCTACCAAGCAGACTTCAGCAGGAAAACGCTACCTTCAGAGCGAAAAGCGCCGCATTCGCAACAAGCAGGTCAAGAGCAGCGTTCGTACCGCAGCCAAAAAAGTGGTTACGGTCGTACACGGCAAAGATAAGAGCGGCGCGGAAACGGCTCTTCTGGACATGATCAAGCAGATAGACAGCGCAGCACGCAAAGGCATTATTCACAAGAATACCGCTGCCCGCAAAAAGTCCAGAATGCAGAAAATGGTCAATCTGCTCGGAGCATAAACGGCCTGTCCTTAAGCACGGTAGATGGCCGAAATTCATCAATCCGGCAACCAGGGGGTTAGCATGTCGCGTAAAGTAACCAAAGCCGAGTTAATCGACGCTCTTCACGCAACAAGCTCCTTGGGGCGCAGGGACATACACAGCCTTATCGACCAGCTATTTGAAGAGATAAAAACTGCTGTCCTGGAACAGAAAACCGTAGAGCTACGCGGGTTCGGAACATTCGAGCTTCGGATCCGCAAAGGCCGAAAACGCGCAAGAAACCCCCGTACCGGCGATCCTGTTTCGGTTTCCGACCACGGCGTTGCCCTATTCCGGCCCGGACGCGAGCTAAAACTGGAAGCCTGGAAAGTAGGCTCTCCGGACAGCACTGCCCCGGGTAGCGACGGTGCGGACAAACAGCACTAATACAATACTATCCCGGGGCCTTTCTGGCCTTTCACTCATCCTCTACGTGCTGGCTTTCCCAAACAAGCTATTCCCTTCCGGCATCGGCATTTTGTCGCTGTTCGCGCTGGCTCCGGTTTTCTGCGCACTCCGATCCATGCGCCCGCTTGCTGCTTTAGCCGCAGGTTTCGTTTTCGGCGCACTTGCGTACAGTGCAATAAGCTTTTGGCTGTTCGCATACCATCCGGCTGCCCTCGTAGTGTCTGCGCTTGTTGCCGGCCTGTGGTTTTCGCTAGCGTTTTGCGCACTGGCCTGTGCAAACGCCCTTGGTCCCGTCCTTGGCTTTATAGCAAGCGCATGCATATGGGCTGCCTGCGAACTAGGCAGATCAAGCGGTACCCTTGCATTTCCCTACGGAACCCTACCCTATGCCCTGTACCTGTATCGCCTGCCCTTACAAGCAGCATCGTTTGTAGGCACGGCCGGCTTGTCGCTCATCATA
>JAKQNL010000240.1 GCA_029565815.1 Spirochaetota bacterium
AAGCCAACAAAGCCGAGCTCTGTGGCCCGCTTGTGGTGTTCGTCGGACAAGCCGTCGCCGTAGTGCATGAGCCGGGTGATAGCCCGAACAGCCGGGTCCAGGCCTGCAAGTTCCTCCAGGGACGCATGGACTCCACCGGTATACAGTTGGCAGTCGTGGAATATGGCTGTAATCGGATAGCGGCTAAATGCGAATTCGATCAGCTGGGGGTCGTATCGGGTATCGCTGGTGAACAGAACGCTTTTGTCTATGACGACCGCGTAGCTGTAATTGCTTTCCCGCCAGCTTGGTACCGAATCGGGAATGTGCATGGTGCGGAACATGGCCAGCTCTATGCCGCCTACGCTGCACTCGCACAGCTCGCGGTCGGCATCGGGTATTTCCACCAGGTCGATGATGTCCCAAAAATCGGAAAAGCGCAGGTTCCGCCCGCCTATGCGCTCGTTGTATGCAGCGCCGCCTTTTAGGGATTTTTCCCATAGTGCCTGTCGGTATTTTGCAGGTGCTACCATGACGCACTTGCGCTTGCCCACGTAGCGGTTGAGCAACATTACCTCTTCCAGGCCGCCAACATGGTCCGCATGCGAGTGGGTTATGACATAGGTGTTCACATCCTGCACGGATAGGCCAAGGGCCGCCAATGCTTCCGGAGCCCGCGTGCCGCAGTCTATGAGGAGGTGGTCAGGCCCTTTTACCGCAAGCAGGTTGTTCTGGTAGTATTTTTTGCCGAAGGCGCTGCCAGAGCCTATAAAGGTGAGTTCCAGCCGGCCGTCGTTGGTGGTGGATATAGTGGAGCGCTTGTCCGTATTGTTATTCATGCTCATGCGAGATTAAAGTATAGCGCAAGCCCGCTTTTTTTCCAGTTTGGACTGCCCTGGCTAGCGGTTAACGTATCAAACTTACGGTTTGACAGGCCGATAATGAGCATGGTATAGTGTAGCTTACCTTATTTGGATCTCCCCCCGCGGGAGTATGTTGCCGCAGGCATTGTAGGAGGGCGGGCTTGTCCACGCTCAAACGCTATAAAGATCTGGAAAAAACCTTTTCCCGCCGCGTGGCAGCAGCCTACCATAGGGTGCTTGCGGCCGTCGGCTCGTTTTTCAAGCGAGTCCACAAGCTGGGCCGGCAAAAAATCAGCATCATGCTGGTTCCCCACACCGAGCGGCGCATACTCAACATACAGATTTCGTTTTACGGGCTTGCATGCTGCTTTGCCGTTCTGGCGGCCATGGTAGGCTCTTTGGGATTTGCGGCCGCCGGCTATTCTTCGCTGGCCGGAAAGCTTGCGGGCAAGGCGGACGCCCTGTCCGTTACCCAGTCGGATCTGGATTCCATGCGGGATACCACCGCCCGTCTGGTAAAATCCGCATCCAGGTTCCAGGCTGCCCTCGATGCGGCTCTGGCTAAAGTAGGCTCGCGCGATAGCGACGCGGCGCTTGCATCCAGGGAAGGCGACCTTGCAGCGTTCTTCGACCAGACCAGCTCCGTCCAGGGTTCCATCGACGAGGTGGCGGAACTGGATAGGGTGTCCAATTATCTGGAACGCAGTGCCCAATCGCTGGCGGATATTGGTGCCGTGCTCGCGTCGCAGGGCGTAATCATGACCAAAATACCTAACATTTGGCCTATCAAGGGCGACTTGGGCCATATATCCATGCACTACGGCCAGAACGAGAACCCAATCTACGGTTCTTGGTATATCCATAAGGGCATCGACGTATCCACCTACCGAGCGGGCGACCCGGTGGTAGCGACAGCGGACGGCAAGGTTGTGGCCGTTGCATTTGACGTAGGCCTTGGCTACTACATCGTTATAGAACATGAACATGGTTTTATGACACGATATGCCCACATGAAGGCGCAGAAGGTGCAAAAAGGCCAGATGGTGCAGCAGGGCCAGGTTATAGGTTTTGTCGGCAACACGGGCATTTCCACCGGTCCGCACCTCCATTACGAAATCCACCTTGGTACCGATACCATTGATCCCCAGCCGTATATGCACCGCCGCGCCGTAAGTCCCGCGTTGACGAACTAAGCGCGGCCGCGTTACCATAGCCCCATGCCTTCCACCCGTGATATTTTGGTCAACACGCTCCTTGGCCCGGACAGTTCGTTCCGCGGCGACTTGGTCGTAGACGGCTTTGTGCGCATCGATGGCGATGTGCGCGGTTCCGTGCGTTCTAGCGGCAAGGTGGTGGTCAGCGAGCTTGCCCGTTGCGATGCAAGTATCGTTGCCCGTTCGGCGGTGGTTGGCGGCGTGGTGCGCGGCGACGTGTGCGTCAGCGATAGCCTTACCTTGTTGGAAGGCGGCGTGATTGTTGGCAACGTGTTCGCGCCCTGTCTGGATGCAACAGGGGACGTGGTCATTCACGGCGACGTGGAAGTTTCCGGCAAGACAGACAAAGCGGAGGAAGCCATGCTCGGTTTCCTGAAGCGGCACGGCAGCGGCCTGCGCCCATTGGGCTATGACCTTCCGGGCAAGACCGGCGACGGGCGCCAGTCGTGGCAAAAGTAGATCTGAACGGCAACCTGCTTGCCGGTTTGGTTGCAGGCCTACATGGAAACAAAGCGGAGCGAAAAAAGGAAACGCCAAAAACCGGCGCTTTCCGATCCATTTTAAAAGAAGCCGAGCGATCCGATGCGACGCCGGCTGCCTTGGGCGAGCCGTATTCGGATGCCGAAGTTGCAGAGCTACTGGACGGTGTGCATACCGCAGGCGATGCCCTAAGGCGGGATCAAAATACCGAGAACGTAAAAGCATACAAAAAATCGGTCAGGGATTTTGTCCATTACGTTGTGGAACGGGCGTATACGCTGGAGGAGCGCACGTCCGGAAGAAACATCCTCAAGCGAAAAAAATTCACCTCGGTCGCTGTGATCGACGAAAAGCTGGAACGCCTGGCGGCGGAGGTTATGTCCGCCCAGCGCGATCGCCTGGACATACTCAGGCGCATGGACGAGATCCACGGCTTATTGGTCGATCTTATGCAGTGAGCGGGAAACCCGGAGAACAACGTATGGATGATTATATCGAAGCATCTGAAGAGGACTTGCGCAGGCTCGAGGACGATCATAGCGAGCTGCAGGACCACGGAGCCGAAGTCCTCCGTGCAGACAGTTCCATTCCGCTCTACCGGCTTAAGGCGGACGCATACAACGAAACCTATTTTGCGTCGAGCGAGCAAAGCCTGAAAACCGGCGATGTGGTCGTTGCGCCAACCCGCTACGGCAAGGACCTGTGTACCGTGCTTGGCGGCGTCGGCCCAAGCGTGCCCGTGCGCGCGGACGAAGTCATAAAGGTGGAGCGCATGGCAAGCGCGGCGGATATCGAGCGTCGCGATGCGGACAGGCCGAGGGAACAGAACGCGTTTACCGTGTGCCAGGAAAAAATAAAAACACACAACCTGCCTATGAAGCTTGTTTTTGCACACTATCTGTTTGACGAGTCCAAGGTGCTGTTTTTCTTCACCGCCGATTCCAGGGTGGACTTCCGCGACCTGGTAAAAGACCTGGTTGCGGTGTTCAAAATGCGTATCGAGCTGCGCCAGATAGGCGTGCGCGACGAAGCCCGCATGATAGGCGGTTGCGGCGTGTGCGGCCGCGTGCTGTGCTGTCACGGCGTTACCGACAAGCTTGTGCCGGTTTCCATAAAGATGGCCAAAGACCAGAACCTGTCGCTGAACTCCCTAAAGATTTCCGGGCCCTGCGGCCGCTTGCTGTGCTGCCTGGCCTACGAGTACGGCTTTTACCGGGAAGCCAGGCGCACCATGCCCAGCGAAGGCGCTCGGATACCGTTTGACGGCACCGTGTTCCGCGTGCTGGAAGTAAACGTGCCCGCAGGAAGACTGCGTCTGTCTGGCGAGGACGGCCGCTACATGGAAGTGGACGCATCCCGGTTTGCGCAAAAGGAAGGTCGTTGGACACTCCTGGCTGAACAGGACAAAGAGAGCTAAAAAAAACGGCGGCCACATGGCCGCCGTTGTGCACCTGTCAGGGTTAGTGGGAAGCTCTAAAAACCCGATGGTTTTAGAGGTGCGCTATTGCACGATTACTCGGTATAGCCGGTTACTTCCAGTTCGAATATCAGATAGCTGTTGGGCGGAATGAGGCCGCGGTATCCGTCAGGGCCGTACGCGTATTCCGGCGGAATGGCTACGACACGCTTCTCGCCTTTTTTCATGTCCATCATGACCATGTCCCAGCCCGGAATGACCTGGCCAGCTCCTACCTCAAACTCGATTGGGCCGCCACGTGCGTCTGACTGGTCGAAGATAGTGCCGTCGGGAAGCATGCCGCGGTAGGCGACGTTCACGAGCCAGAAGCGCTCGATCTTCTGGCCGCTGCCTTCTTTTACGGTATACATCATAAAGCCGTTGGGCACGTCTTTAAGTTCCGGCCACCTGGCTTTTATTTGCGCAATCTGGGCGGCCCGGGCTTTCTGGAATTTCTCCCGCACGACGGCAGCGGCAGAGGCGAACAGCTCGTTCCAGGCCGCTTGGTCGGTTTTGAAGGCTTTTGCCGCGTCTCCTACGCGCTCGATGGTGATTTTTTCTATACGGTCTTGTACCTTGATTTTTTTAAGCACATCCAGGCCGCGAACCACCGATCCGAAGATGGTGTACCGGTCGTCCAGGTAGGGCGCTTCGGCCAAGGTAATATAAAACTGACATCCGTTGGTATTTTCGCCATGGTTGGACATGCCTATAACGCCGATGGAGTCGTGGCGCAGGTCCGGGTTTATCTCATCGGGAAAGTTCCAACCCGGATCTCCGGTGCCGTCGGCAGCCGGGTCGCCGCCCATGACGGCAAAGCCTTCATCGATACGGTGGAAGGTAAGCCCGTCGTAGAACGGCGTGCCCATGGTGCCCTCCAGGGTACCTTCCGCAAGGCCAACAAAGTTTACAACGGTAAGCGGAGCCTTGCGGTATTCCAGGTTGATTACCATCTGGCCGCGGTTTGTATCGATACGCGCATACAGGCCGTCGGGCAGTTTTTCTTCCTTGTTCGCGCAGGAGACGGACGCAAGCGCCAGTATAAACGCGGCGGCCAGGGCCGCCTTCAGTGCGTGTTTCATCGTTTGGGTTTCCTCCGGTGTAAGAGCGTGGGCGCACAGACACTATCCATGCGCACAGGGCTTAGGGTAGCACGACTACGCCGGTACAAACAAGCGATTGCCGTACCTGGCACAAGCTGGGTGTTTGCAGTTCATACTGTGCTGCAGCTACTGCTGTGCCAAAGCTACTGCTGTGCCAAAGGCAAAAGGGCGTATATACTGGATGGCATAGCACGGAGGTTCCATGGACAACAGCCAGTACCACAGACCCAGCTGGGATGAATACTTCATGGAGGTATGCCAGTCCATAGCAAAACGAGCCACCTGCGACCGGGGCAGATCCGGCTGCGTTATCGCGCGAGACCACCAGATACTGGCCACCGGGTATGTAGGGGCTCCTGCAGGCTTACCGCACTGCGATGAAGCCGGCCATCAGCTCAAGCAGATGGTACATGAAGACGGCAGCATTACCAAGCACTGCGTGCGCACCGTGCATGCAGAGCAAAACGCAATCTGCCAGGCTGCCCGCCGCGGCACCGCGATAGAAGGGGCTACCCTGTACTGCCGCATGACTCCGTGCAGGACCTGCGCCATGATGATCATTAACTGTGGCATAACCAGAGTTGTATGCGAGCGGAAATACCACGATGGTGCGGAGAGCGAATCGATGTTCGCCCTGGCCGGTGTGCGGGTAGAGTATGTGCTTGATGAGTTACAGCGCTACGAAAACCAGTAAGACAAGTTCCCTATAGATACAAAGCCTGGGCTCTGCTACGGTATGGCTGTGAGTTTGAACATCCTGTACATAGGCGAAGTGATAGGCCGAGCCGGCATTTTCGCGCTCAAGCGACTCCTGCCCGCTATCAAGGCGGAATATGGCATACACCTGACCATAGCTTGCGCAAATGGCGTTACCGGAGGCTCTGGCCTTGGCAAGGCGCACTCGGTGTACCTGCGCAAGCTCGGCATCGATGTGCTTACCTTGGGCGAAGGCGCATTCTGGAAAAAAGACATAGTCGAAGTATTTCCAAAGCAACCCTGGATGCTCCGGCCTGCAAACCACCCGCCTGGAGTTCCGGGCCGTGGCTGGCGTATCTATCCGACCTCCGCAGGCCGGGTGGCCGTGATACAGCTCCTTGGGCAGGCAGGCTTTGGGCACACGCATCTGGAAAATCCCTTTGTGCTTTTAGAAGAACTTGTTCCGAACCTGAAAGCCCAGTGTGATGCGGTGGTGCTTGAATTTCGGGCGACCACTACCGCCGAAAAGATAGCCATGGCTCACCATGCAGATGGCCGGCTGGCTGCCGTATTCGGATCCTACAGCCGAGCCTTGAGCGCGGACGCGCGCGTAAGCGCTCTGGGCACCGCGGCCATTACCGATGCAGGCCGTACCGGCAGTATTATTTCGGTTGGGGGTATGGACGCGGCGGTACGCATAAGCGAATACCTAAGCGGCGTACCCGATTGGGCCCGCGACGCGACGGACGGCATAGAGCTGCAGGGCTGCGTTCTTTCGGTGGACAGCGCAGGCAAAGCGCTATCGCTACGGGCCATCCGTGTTCCGTGCAAGGAGGTGTTTCATGAACGAGCGGGGAGTGGTGATTGAGCATGACGGCGCTACCGTCCTTGTAAGTTTTAACCTGGGCCATTCGTGCTTTGGTTGCGATGCGCAAGGCTCGTGCTCCGCCCGCGACAGGTCCGTGCGTGCCCGGGTTCCCGATGGCCTGTCCATAGCACAAGGGGATTATGTCGAAGTGTCCGTACCGGCAGGTACCCGATGGTCCGCGCTGTTATGGCTTTTGGTGGTGCCCCTGGGCTTGTTCGCGCTCGGCTACAGCCTGGTTGCCGTGTTCGCTCACACTGCATCGGAAGGCCCTGCGGCTCTTGCAGGTCTTGGAGGCTTTGCGCTGGGATTGGGCATAGCCGTGCTGGCTACCCGAGCTGGCCGCATGGCAAAAATGCCGATGGTATGCTCACGCATCTATGACATACCTGCAGATGAGCTACCGGTTTCCTGCCGCCAGGGGAACGAAGATACCAGTGGCCGTAGTGTCACGCCATAATAAGGCTTTTGGCTAGTTTGTCCGCTTCTGTACTGCCGCGCAGGTAGCGCACGGCCGCCAGGGCAAATTCCCCTGAGCATCCTGGGCCCTGGGCAGTAAGCAGATTTCCGTCCAGCACCACCCGGTCCGTGCTGTATTTGCCTTCGGGCACGTGGCCTTCCATGCCCGGATAGCAGGTAAAACGCTTAGCGTCCAACAGCGAGCATGCCGAACCGAGCACCAGGGCGGGAGCCGCGCACAGTGCGGCAACGAGAGCGCCCTCGTTGTACATGCGCTGGATGAACGCAAGCGCATCCGCATCCGCCGCTATTGCCTGTGCGCCGCCCAAACCGCCGGGGATAACCACGCAATCGAAATCCTCGTTGTCGATATCGTCCAGAACCGCATCGGCAGCCATGGCTATACCGTGCGCCCCGACGATATCCCGGCCGCCTATTCCGGCTGCTAGGGTTTCCACGCCGGCACGCCGCAAG
>JAKQNL010000277.1 GCA_029565815.1 Spirochaetota bacterium
CCGTTATCCGTGAAGCTCGCCGCACGGAATTGGCTCGTTATACCATACCGGTAAGCATGGATCTAAAAACCTGGACATCGTGTTTGCTTAGCTGCGTGGGTACCGTGCTGGAAGCCAAGCTGGGCGACCAACTGTGGTCATGGGAGCTTCCCGAAGCCTGGGCTGGAAAAGTGCTATTCGATCTTTCCCCATCCGTCGATGTGGATGATGTAAGCCTAGACAGTCTGGACAGTGGCGGCGACATAGCCAAGGAAGGGCAAGCCTGGATGCTGCCCGCGTTGCAGGCATTTTTCGTAAAAGGCCCATTGCTTGGAAAAACACCCGTGTGGCTGCTGGATTCTAAGCCCCTGCCCGATGGCTACAGCGTTGACCTGCGCGCGGAGGCAGGGGCTACGGAAAAAATCTACATGAGCATGGTTCCAGCCGGTGGTTCCTACTTTTGGCAGACGGAAATCTCATACGCGCCGGGCAGCACGCCCTTACTGGTTCTGGGCGTAGGGCAGGCGACCATGCATTGCGGTTGGCGGATGTACGCCGGCCCGCGGGGCCTAGAGCTTTCCTATGGCGATAGCGAAGGTTCCAGGGTGCGCATGGATGGGCGGCACGATATGCGTATCGATGCGGCTGCCGGTGTGGCGAGCCTGGGCTTTGTGCGCCTGCGCGGTGATGGTTATTTTTTATTCAACGGAAAGGTTGCGTTTAAGGTGCCGTCCATGGGCTTTTCCGAAGGCAGGCTTTCGTTCGGTTCGCTTGCTTCTTCCGGCTCGGGAGCGGACAAGGCTATTACGTTGAGTTCGATGAGCCTGGCCCGCGCGCCGGACAGCATGCCGGATCCGGTTCCGCTGGCCTATGATCCGCAGTCGGCAGAGGAGCGTGATCCTTTCCCGCTTCCCGTTGGTGCGAAACTGCCGCTGGCAGGTTGGGAACTGGTCGCCTCGCAGGATGTTGTCAGTCGGCTGGCTGTTGAGCGGCAGGCAGGTCGAGAGGAGCTTGCGCTTTCGGTCGATTCAAAACCGGCGCTGCCGGATGCGCAAGCCGCCCTGTACCTGCCTCTTAGGGCGGACGTGCGCACGTTTGGCGGGCTGGAATTTTCGGTGAAAGCCATCGGAGCATCCTGGATACGCGTTGAGCTTGATTCTCCCTTTGCGACAGATCTTGCACATACAGTAAGCGCCTATGTCGTACCCGGTAGCTCATGGCAACGCATATTCCTACCGTTCTCCGCCGAGGCTTTTTCTGGCGACAAGGATTTTAGCTTTTCGCGCGTGGCCGTGCTGCGGGTTGTGTTTGGCGGATTTGCCCGTACCGGTAAACCGGCACTTAGACTAGCGGAGCTTAGACTTGCGCCCAAGTCTTTGGCCACCCGGCTGGAACGTGAACGGGTGCTGGTAGATTTTGAGCCTGATTCCGAATCGCACCTGTTCCCCCTTTCCGCTGCGATTATGGACAAGGCCGATTCAAGGGACGCAAGCGCTCAGGTGAAGGCCGAGGCGGGTGGCTCCTCTTCGTCTTCCCTGGTGCTCAAGTACGACAAGCGCGGCGTTGGGCAAAG
>JAKQNL010000289.1 GCA_029565815.1 Spirochaetota bacterium
GGTTGATGAGCTTTGCGAACAGCACGCCGCCTGCGGTGTCAAACACAAAGGCTAAAAGCCCCATACCCAAAATCATAAGCGTCTGCAGGTTAAGAAATTTATCGGCCCGCATGCTGGAGCCTATGGTAATGCCCAAAAGGAGGGTAACCAGGTATGCAAGCTCGTTCTGAGCCGTTTGCGACAGGCGCTCTAGCACGCCGGATTCGCGGATAAGGTTACCGAACATGAGCGAGCCAACCAGGGGAACCGAGATGGGAGCCACGATGCCTGCTATCATGGTTACGGCTATGGGGAACATGATCTTAAGCCACTTGGGCACGCCGGCTTCGTGGTAGTGCATCTTGATGGTCCGCTCGCGCTTGCTGGTAAGCATGCGTATAACCGGCGGCTGGATGAGCGGCACCAGGGCCATGTACGAGTATGCGGCAACCGATATGGGCCCAAGAAAATCCTTTGCGAATTTGTTGGCCACATAGATGGCCGTAGGACCGTCGGCTGCTCCAATAATGCCTATGCTGGCGGCCGTTTTAAGGTCAAAGCCGAGCATGGTGGCAAAGATCATCGTTGCGAATATGCCAAGCTGGGCTGCCGCTCCAAAGAAAATCATGAACGGGTTCTTGAACAGCGGGCCAAAGTCTATCATCGCGCCGACGGCGATGAAAATGAGTATGGGAAACAGCTCGTTGGCTATGCCGCCGTCGTACAGCACTTTTAGAAAGCCAGCGGTTCCTTCGTGCTCCCACACCACCGACAGGGGCAGGTTCACCAGGATAGCGCCAAAACCGATGGGCAAGAGGAGCATGGGCTCGTACTGCTTGCCTATGGCCAGCCAGATGAGCACGGCTCCAACCACATACATGACGGCCATCTGCCAGGTAAGCGAGGTAAAACCGATCAGTAAACCCTCCATAAACGATCACCTTTCCTTACGTTTGCTGTGAATGTGCATGATGATAGCTCTAAAACCATAAGGCTTTTAGAGTTTCCCATCATACCCGGCAGACGATGAGGAAGGCAAGTCAGGACTGGGCAGGATGTTTTTACGGAATCGGGACCGGCAGTTTTACAAGCCGAGCAAACGATGACGGTCGCGATGCAAGCAGTTCCGCCCAATCCATGGTCCGCTTGGCTACTGGATCCCAGCAGACAATGTGGTATGCGCCGCGGCTGTCCCAAAAGGCAAGCACCGCGAGCTTAAGCGGGCTACGGCCGTCGCCACCATCAACAAACACCATCCATGCGCAGGCAGATGACGACGAAGCAAGTATGGTTCCGCCTGCCAGGGCAAGGGGTAAACCTTTGGCCGCATCGTAGGGCGGCTGGGTTTTTGGTATAGCAGCATCGCGGTCGTCGCTTGGCAGCGCTGCCATGGGCCATGCAGGTGCTGTAATCTCGTCGGGCAATTCTGACGGGTGGCCGGCTTCTTTCATGTACGCATCCACAAAGGAAAAATCGCCCATGGCTTTCTGGAACGCCTTGGCTGCCGGCGACGGTTTTGGCTCCGCTAGCGCTGCGGCAAAGAGTTCGGAAGCAAGCGGCCCGGGCTTACCCAACACCAGGGTCCAGTCTATGGCGGACTGCGCGGCGTTATGGAGGTAGCTAAACGTATTCATAAGGAAGTAGTACATGATGACCGGCAAGGAAACGCCAGTGCGTACAACAGAACCGGCAACCACGTAATCCAAAAGGGTGCGCTCATTTTTTGGGCTCAGCGATACCCAGGACAGGCCGTCGTCGTTGAGAAACCATTTGATCATGCTTAGGTAGCCAGTGCCCATATCACGTTTGACTATGATGTTGCCCATGGACGCATACGGATAGCCGCCGTCGCGCTCAAACTGAAACAACACATACAATGACGAGCCTGCGCGTTCCGTGGAAATGCGCAGCTTGCCCGCCG
Source organism: Spirochaetota bacterium (assembly GCA_029565815.1). Taxonomy (GTDB): domain Bacteria; phylum Spirochaetota; class Spirochaetia; order Treponematales; family UBA12059; genus JAKLIU01. The sequence goes on from JAKQNL010000289.1 coordinate 1,901, forward strand.
GAGTATCGCGATAGACCGGCTTAAATGCAGCAGCCTGGCTAACAGGAGCAGTAATCAGTGCAGATAAAAATTCCGACCGAACCGGTAGGAAATCTGGGAAGGCGGCAAGCGCTTGGCTGTCTGCCGGCAGCGCTCCAAGCGGCATAAGCGCACAGCAGGCAAAAACCAGCGCACGCAGGGTGTGGGCACAAGGTATAGGCATACGGCAAAAGCTCCGTTCTCTTGTATGTGGTGAATAAAGCCGTGCTGTAAGTATAAACACAAGAGCGGGCCAGAGGATACACCTGTTCGCTGAATGACTTGCGCACAATCGGCCGGCCGGGGTACTGTCCGCTTATGAATACACCGGATTTATCGCGCTATGCGGGCATGAAGATAGGCGTCGGGCTGTCAGGCGGTGTCGACTCGTCCCTGACGGCAGCCCTCCTTGTGGAAGCAGGAGCCCAGGTTACGGGCGTTACCATGCGCATCTGGAAAGCAGGCAACGTTCCGGTCCACAACGCATCCAAGGGCGACGCGTGCTACGGCCCCGGAGAAGAAGACGATGTACAGGCATGCACCCAGCTGTGCGCAAAGCTGGGCATACCCTACCTGACCCTGGATTTATCCGACGATTACGAACGCCTGGTGCTGGATTATGTACGTGCAGAGTATCGA
>JAKQNL010000328.1 GCA_029565815.1 Spirochaetota bacterium
ACCCGTCCGGCTAAGGACAGGGGCCGGTCGGTCCAGGTTGCGTGTATAGGCCCGCCGTAAGCTTCCACCGCTACCCGCTCAAAGCCCTTGGCCGAAACAGCCTTTTCTAACCGAGCGCGCAAACCGGGAAAATCGCTGTGCGCGCCGGACAGGGCAAAACCGGATTCGTGGGGAGGCAGGGTGCCCATGCGAAAGGCTATCAGAGATGCGCTGTCGCGTACCACGTAATAGCTGGAACCAGGATCCAGTTTCCATGCCTGACCTTCATCCAGGCGCTGTGCGCCCTTGGCCTTGAGCATGGCTTCTGCCTGTTCCACGGCATGAAACGCGCTTGGCGACGCGTCGATATAGTCACACAGCTTCTGGGCTTCTTGGTTGTTCATGCTTACTCCATAGGTAAAAAATTGCGAGCACTTGAGCCACTTTCAAAACTCGTCTGACTCTTGAAAGAATTTCTATTGTACCACAGTTTTTTTGGATACGTCCAAGCGGGAATATGCTTCACAAAGCGCAAAATACGATTTGATGAGGTCGGATCGAACCTGCCCAAGCATGGCGGAAGCCTGCTCACCTTTTCCGCTGCGTTCGGCTAAAAGGGTTTCCATCACCTGGGAAAGGGTAAGGCCGCGCACACGAACCAGGTGCCGTACGCGGAACAACAAGGCAAGGTCCGCAACGCTGTATTCCCGCCGACCAAAGGCGCTGCGCGAAGGCGACAGTATGGGCAGCTCCCTTTCCCAGTGGCGCAGCACATGCTCGCCAAGGCCAAGTATTTTTTGCGCCTCGCCGCTGTGGTACGGCCCGCCCACTATCGCTTCTCCAGGTCCTCAAAGCGCTTACGGGACGCGCGTAGTTCCACTTCTATGGGCACCGAGCTGTAGCCAAGCTCGGACCGTATCTTGTTTTTCAGGTAGGACACGTAGGTATCGGTTACCGCATCCGGGCGGGTAACAAAGAGCGCAAACGATACGGGGTTTACCCCAGTTTGCACGGCATAGCGAAACTTGAAGCGGAAGCGAGCGTTTGCGGGCGGCGGAGTCGTATCCACCCAGTCGCGCACGGCCTTGTTCAGCTTGCTGGTTTCCACGCTGTGGGTAAGCTGATCGTACAGCGACACGCAGGTGGACAACAGCTTGTCCACGCCCTGCCCGTCCTTTGCAGCCAGCTGCAGTACCGGTGCATAGGACATTTGGCCGAAGAAAAAGCGCAACTTGTCCTGGGCGGCCTCAAAGGTGTTTTTTATCTGCGGCATCTGGTCCCATTTATTGAGCGCAAACACCACGGCCCGGCCCTTGTCCACGGCCAGTTTGACTATTTTCTTATCCTGGTCGGACAGGCCTTCCACCGCGTCTATCATGAGTATGACCACATCCGCACGGTCCAGGGTTTTTACAGCCCGGTTTACGGAGTAGTACTCTACCGCTTCGTGTACCTTGGCTTTTCGGCGCATGCCTGCGGTGTCCAACACGGTAAACTGCCTGCCTTTGTAGACAAAGCTGCCTTCCACCACGTCGCGCGTCGTGCCGGGCATGTCGCTGACTATGGATTTTTCCTCGCCGATGAGCCGGTTAAGCAGGGTGCTTTTACCGACGTTCGGTTTGCCCATAATGGCTATGCGTAAATCCTTATGGTCTTCATGAGCCGCCGGTTTTGCGTTGGACCAGTCCAGCCGGGAACAGATGAGCTCGGACAGCTCGTCCATATTCCTACCGTGTTCCCCGGACACGAACACCATGTGCTTGTAACCCCAGGTGGCGTAATTCCACGCTCGGGCGTCGCGCTCCGGGCTGTCTGCCTTGTTTACCACCAGCACGGTCTTACTGGCCCAACGCCTGAGCTGGGAAGCGAATTCCTCATCCTCCGGCGTTATGTTAACAATATCGACCAAAAACAGCACTAGATCGGCTTTCGCTATCCAGTCCCAGCTTTTTTGCGCAACCAGACTATCCATCGCGTCGCGTTCCAGCTTAAGCCCGCCGGTGTCCACGAGCATGACCGGCAGATCCGCCTCATCCGGCTGCCAGATCGCCTCGATGGGGTCGCGGGTAACGCCGGGGGTCGGGTCCACAATGGCCCTACGCGAGTGCAACAGCCTGTTGAACAAGGTGCTCTTGCCCACATTGGGCCGGCCGGCTATCGCGACGACGGGAAGCCCTTCCCACCGGCTTACTTCCGGCATCTGTTCGACAGCATCCTCATCGGCCTGTGCTTCTTCTCTGCGTGTGCGCTTACTCATGCTATTCCTTGCCGCCAGGGGGCGATTCTGCGAGCTGCTTATTCGCCCAGTATGCCCGCCACGCGGGCAGAGAGGAAGGCCTCTATTTCCCGGTGCGAACCCATTTCCATGACCGTACGGGCAGCGTCTGCCGCTTCCGCGTAGCTAAAAGCCCGTATCACCGCCTTTACATCGGGCAGGGCAACGGATGACATGGAAAACTCATCCAGCCCAAGGCCTAAAAGCACCAGGGCAGCTGTCGGGTCGGACGCCATCTCGCCGCACATGGACACGGGAATACCCGCATCGTGTCCGGCATCTATGGTCATCTTGATGAAGCGGAGCACGGCCGGGTGGAAGGGCTCATACAGGTAGGCTACGCGTTCGTTGCCGCGGTCCACGGCCAGTGAATATTGTATAAGGTCGTTGGTGCCTATGGACATGAAATCCACCTTGGCAGCCAATAGGTCGGCTGTCATGGCAGCGCTGGGTATCTCTATCATGATGCCAAGGGGCATATCCTGCCGGTACGCCTGGCCGCGGCGGGTGCATTCGGCTTTCGCTTCTTCCAGCGCCGCAATGGCTGCATCCAGTTCGCCAGGGCCGGAAATCATGGGAAACATGATGCGCGCGTCGCCGAACGCGCTTGCCCGCAGTATTGCCCGAAGCTGGTTCTGAAACAGCTCGCTGTCCGACAGGCAATAGCGTATGGCACGCCAGCCAAGGAGCGGATTTTTTTCATCCTCAAGGACCAGCTCGGGCACCATTTTGTCGCCGCCCACGTCCAGCGTGCGTATGGTAACCGGTTTGCCTTCCATGCCTTCGATGACGCGCCGATATGCCTGATACTGGGATTCTTCCGACGGCGGCCGTCCTGGCTGCAGGAACAGAAACTCGGAACGGAACAAGCCTATGCCGTCCGCGCCGTGGCGCAAGGCGCTTGTGGTTTCTTCGGGGACCTCTATGTTGGCTTTTAAGGAAAGAACGCGGCCATCGGTGGTCGCTGCCGGTTTGTCCATGTTCTTAGCCATACCAGCTTCGCGTTCTTCCAGCTTTTGTATAGCCGCGCGGGCTGCTTCGAGGGCGCTCGCATCCGGCTCAAGGTTCACCTTGCCGGCGCTTCCGTCCACCACGAGCATGTCGCCGCTCTTGATGGTGCGCGCAGCGTTGCCAAGCCCAAGTACGGCGGGTATTTCAAAAGCGCGGGCTAAAATGGCCGTATGGCTGGTCTTTCCGCCAGCAACCATGACTATGCCTTTAACCTTGGCTCGGTTCATGCCTATCATGTCCGAAGGCAAAAGGTTCTTCGCAACAAGTACCACATCGCGGTCCAGATCCGCCAGGGAAAAGCGCTCCTTAAGCATAAGGTGCCTAAGAATGCGGGTAGATATGTCGTGTATGTCCGCGCCGCGTTCCTGCATGATTGGGTCGTTCAGGTTTTCCAGCTTGCGGACCACGTTTTGCTCATACTGGTGCAGCACCCACTCGATGTTGGACAGCGAGTCTGCAAGGGATACTTCCAGGGTTCCAAGCATGTCCGGATCTTCCAGCATAAGGAGGTGGGCGTCGAATATGGCCCCGTGCTGGTCGCCCATTTCGCGGCGCGCACGGTCGCGCAAGCCAGCTATGTCCGCGCGGGAACGCTCCAGCGCGACCAGAAACCTGGCCCACTCGAGCTCAACCTCGCCCTGAGCTATGGAATAGCGGGGTATGGTTATATCTTCTTCTTCGAGGAAAATGAGCGCTGGCCCTATGGCTATGCCCGGAGAGGCTGGTATGCCCTGGATGATATTCATCGTCCGCCATGGTAGCCCAAAGCGGCCATACTGTCAAACATGGCCGCGGCTGTACCAGTAAGCGGGCTAGTTGAGCACGATGGCTGGATTCATGGTGCGGCCCCATTTGCTGACCGTAAAGTGCAGATGCGGTCCGGTGCTGTAGCCGGTAGTGCCAACGTTGCCTATAATTGTAGACTGCGTAACCCAGGCGCCGGTGCGTACCAGCTGCTTGGACAAGTGCGCGTACATGGTGGTATAGCCGTCGTGGTGGGCTATGATGATGTAGTTACCCGATACGGCCGAATAGCCAACGCCCGTTACCCTGCCTTCCATAGCCGCCCGCACCGGCGTGCCCTGGGGCGAACCTATATCCAGGCCTGTGTGGAAAGACCGCGCACCAGAAAATGGGTCGTTGCGCCAGCCGTAGCGGCTGGTTATCCAGCCCCGTATGGGCCACTTGAACAAGTCGCCGTTAATCTCGCGCAAAGCCAGGCTAGACATGCGTGCGTCGGGCAGAAACAGGTTTCGGCCGGCAGGCAGGGGGCTATCCAGGTCATGGGCGCCCA
>JAKQNL010000358.1 GCA_029565815.1 Spirochaetota bacterium
TGCAGGCCGTTGCGCTTTCCGCGGACGAAGTAAACCTGTCCTGGACCCTGAACATTGCAAACCGCGGCACAAAGCCTGTTAGCCTTTCCGACATCCGCTGCGTTGCCAGCCTGGAAGGCATCGACTATCGCTATGAGCCCGCCACCGTAAGTGCCCTATTGCCATCGGGCGGCAGCGTGCAACTACCGTGTAGCGTCGTCGCAGCTATGCCTGCGCCCCAGAGCGTGGCCATGGATGCAGCCGACTGGTCCGAGGAGCATGCCATAGCGCCCTGGAGCATGCATGCGCTGACGGATATTAGCGAAGGCTCCAAGCTTAGAACCCTGGATTGCTATGCCCAGAGTACTGCCCCGCGTATAGGAAAACCGGTATTCGAGCTCGTGTCCATCGTGATTAGCCAAGATGACATTATCAACACAAAGCTGTTACTGGGCCTGTCCATACGCAACCCGAACGCGTTTCCCATCAGCCTGTCATTATTTTCTTACGACTTGTACGGCGAGAAAAAACACTGGGCGTCCGGAAAATTATCCGCCGCATCGGAGATACCAGCCTTTGGCACCCGCGTGGTCAACCTGGAACTGGTTATGAATTTTACGCAGATGAACCGGGCCATACTGGACCAGGTTTTACGCATGGACAAAGTAAACTACCGGCTGTCGGGCAGCGCAAGCGTGGACATGCAGCGCATTCCGCCCTACACGCAGGCCTACGACCTATCCGGATCAACTACCGTCCAGCGCTGAGAATTTCATTCGGCAAGAACGCATGCTGGTAGCTATCCAGCACAAACTGCCGCTTTTGTTCCGCATTCAGCCGTTGTGCCAGCGTGCGGTGCTGCCAGGCGCTTATACCGTACACATACAGGTACGTTCGGAACAATGGATGGCTTGCATATTCTGCAGCGCTTTTTTCCACTGCTTCCGTTTTTACGTTTGGCAAGTATTCGAGTAGGTAGCGATAAATTTCCATTGCGCTTGAACCGCGGTTTGCCATGACATGGGCATTTGACATAAGCAGCTGGTTTAGATAGGAGCGTTCTATCAGGTAGCGGCCCTGCACAGACAGGGGCGCTTCGGGCATGAAGCAATGGAGTGTCTGGGCTATGCCCTCAAAACTGAACTGCTCCGGCGAGTACACGGCAGTAAGCGCAAGCCACGGGGGCAAAGCGCCGCTACGTGCTTGCGCCTGCCAGGACAGGGCTTGCAGCACATGGCCACAAATTTCGTGGAACACCATGGTTTCTTCCACACCCAAGCGCCACTGGGAACGCTTGCGCTCATGGAGGTTAAACTGCAGCTTCATGCGCGCGTGTTCGTCGGTGCCCAGCCAGTTAAGCCAGTATGCGTCTTTTTCCACAAAAGCCACTTCGTAGTCCACATCCAGCGACAGGCCAAGCCAGGACAGCACCTTGGGAACCAAGCCATCCTCAAAAGCCTTAAAGCGTTTGCGTATGGTTTCCCTATCCGCATACACAGCCTGTTCGTCGTCTGTAGCAACATTTTCTGCAGAGTATGTTCCACCGCAGGCTTCGAACGCAGCTTGTACACAAGCCAGCTGGGCATGGATGTCTGCTTCCGGAATCAGAACCGGCGTAACGCCCATGGTCGCTTCCACATATTCTTCATACGGTATGCGTTCCCCGCACAGCGCACGCACATAGTACGAACAGGCCCGGAGTTTTGCCGCGACAAAGGGCGGCACATCGCGGTCCCTAGCCGCTTCGTCCAAGAGCGCATCCAAGTGCTTACGCACTTCATTCCTGTCCGCATAGGGTGTAGGATAATCCGAGCGGCGGTTGAGCAGGTCGCAGTCGATGATTTCCACCCCGTTAGATACTTCCAGGGCGTGCCAACGGTAGGTAAATTCCAGAAGCTTTTCCATGTCCATGAACACAACTATCCTGCCACATGCAGCCTTTGTCCAGTGTTACGAAGCTTTGGGATGATTGAGCCAATTTAAAAAGTAGCGTTACCAGCATGCAATCCTGATGCTGTATCCCAAAGCTTCGTAACACGCATGCAAAATCGCCATCGCCTTGGTTTTTTGCCTGGTAGCGCGTTACACTTACCGCTGTGCGCTCTTTTATAGAGGCACGGACAGATATTCGGCCAAAGTTTCCGTGTTTTCAGGTGAAAATGCGGAACACCTTTACGAACCCTATGGTTATAGAGGTACAAACCACTGCCTTCGGGAGTGCTGTATGAAACACAGTATGCTTTTTGCTGCAGCTGCCTTGCTTTTCCTGGTCCTTCCTGTGCATGCCCAAAATTCAGGCTCGAGCGATTTTGACAGCTTTGGCGACTCGGTGCTCGATACGGCCCGGGGCGAATACGCAGGCCAAGGCAGCACAGCCGATACCGCAGCGGATGCTGCGCCAAGTGGCGCAGCCCAGGCCGACAAACAAGAAGACCTACCCTATACGCCCTTTTTGCTCAGCTTTATACCCGGCATTTCCATGCCCGAGGGTTTGTGGAACACGAGCATAGCAACAGGCGTAATCGGATCGCTTGCAGGAAGCATATACGGCATCCAGTCATCATCGGTGTTCAACATAGCGGACAAGGTGTACGGCCTTCAGGCTGCCGGCGTATTCAATATTGCAGAAACGGTGGAAGGCATGCAGGCTGCCGGTGTGTTCAATATTGCTGGAACCGTAGAAGGCATGCAGCTGGCCGGCGTATTCAACGTGGCCGATCGCGTAAACGGCCTAATGTTTGGCTGGATAAACATAGCAGACTCCGTAGACGGAGCGACCATAGGCTTGTTCAATTTTGTGCAAGACGGAGCCCACGACCTGTCCGTGGAATATGTGCCGGACAGCGATACTGTGTACGCTGTCTGGCGAGGCGGCGCGAAATCGTTGTACACATCCATGTTCGCCGGTTCCCAGGCCAGCGAACTTGCAAACGGCCGCTTTACGCGCACCAGTTTTGGCTTGGGCATAGGTACGCGCACATCGATATGGTTTTTGGACCTAGACACCGAGCTTGCCGTGGAAACCCTAGGCAGCGAGGCTAACCTGGAAACAGCCTGGGCAGTCGTAAACAGCTCACAAGAAGTGGAAACATACCCGTGGGAAGACAGCTTTCTGACGTTTAAGGCTGGTTTGTCCCTGGGCAGCAAGGGGCTCAGGCCCGTATTCGGCATAAAAGCGGACATAGCCGTCGATGGCCAGCTATCGGTGCTAGACTACCAGCAATGCGGTTTGGCCGGGTCTGAAGGCATGCCGGTGCAGCTCTTCGACCTAGCCCTACGCGTGTGGCCCAAGTGGTACATGGGCATACGCCTTGAAATGTAGTCGTCATAGAAATCCGGCTACAAGCACGCTATATTGGAATAGGATAAACGGCTAGCCTTTAGCCTGTATCCGCAAGGAGAGCATAGAATGAAACGTCTTGCCGTAAGCGCCATGCTTTTTCTTCTGGCCGTAGCCGCATGGGCACAAAGCCCCAAGGCGTTTGGCACCGTAAACTATGTGGAAAACACGGTGAGCATCGTTAGGGCCGGTAAGCCGGTTAAAGCGCCTGCGGACATAGGCGACCAGCTCTTTCCCGACGACATGATAAAGACTGCAGGCGACAGCTACGTGGTCATAGACCTGGACAAAAGCACCGGCATGAGCGGCACGCTTACCATAAAGCCGGGTTCCGTCGTGTACCTGCGCTTAAGTCCAGACGCAACCAAACCCCGCAGTACCATAGAGCTCATAGCCGGCCAGATAGGTTCCAAGCTCAGTAAGATATCCGGCTCACCGACTTTCCAGGTGAGCACGGAGAGCACGGTCATGGGCGTGCGCGGCACCACTTTCGGCGTATCAGCTGCGGTAAACGGATCCATCCTGATTACCTGCACCGAGGGCATGGTAACAGCCAACGACGGCACCATGAACGTCGAAGTGCCCGCGGGCAAGGCAGCGGAAAAAAAGCCGGCAGAGCGGCTGCGCTTGGTTCCGGTATCCGTATCCACCATGGAGCAGTTCGAGGCAAGCTGGTTTGCAGACGCCATAGAAGCTTTCCGCGCCGATCCTGCAAAAGCCCTGCGCGATTACGAAAAACGCTACACGGACCTGTCTGCCAAGTTTGCCACCGCGTTTGACCCCTTGCAGCGCAGCGAGGTGCTGTCCAAATGGCTACGCGAAGACTCGGAAGGAAAAACGCCAGCATCCAGAAGCGCAGAAGTGCCTAAGGAAAAGAAAGCCATCATAGGCACCTTGCTGGAAGTGCGCAAAGTGCTCTTTTTGTTCGAGCGCATCTATTACCGCCTGGTTGAGCTTTCTGCCTTGGTATCGGGCACGACGGCAGAGCGGCAGGAGCTGCGCGCAGGTTTTACCGTGGGCGATTTTCTGCGCAAACTGGAATCTGAAGCAGGCGCCCTTGAACGCAAGGTAAACCTGTTCCGGCAGGCGGAACGACTCTATGCCCTGCGCAACGAAGGCAGCGCGGACCTGCCAGGATCCTCCAGCTCCAGCGATTTCTTCGGAAGCTCCGACGGCTGGGATTTCTAGACTCCATGACCAACACCTTCCCAGTTCTTGGCATTCAGCCGTTTTCATTCCTGTGCCCGACCAGGCTCGTATTCGGGCCCGGTTCCGTCGCTCAAACTGGACAGATTCTAGCGGACGCTGGCATTACATCGGTCCTTGTCGTCGTAGGCTCTCGTTTTACTAAATCATCCTCTGGCTTTGCTTCCATGCTTCAATCCCTGTCGGATGCCAGCATAGCCTGGACCGAATATTCGGACGTACATGCCGACCCAGACGATACCAACGTTCGCACGGCAGCAATCATGCTACGCAAGGAAGGCCACCAGGCAGTGCTCGCATACGGTGGGGGCAGCCCCATCGATTGCGCAAAAAGCGCAGCTTTGTCCGCCGCAAACGGCGCGGACATTTTGGACTACCTGTACACGCGAGCGCAACCACAACGGCCAGCATTGCCGATATTTGCAGTCACAAGCACCGCGGGCACCGGCAGCGAAATGAGCTCTGCTGCCGTAACCACCGATCAAAGCGAGTCGCGGAAACTTGGCTTCTCGCACCCGTCGCTATTCCCACAAGCTGCCATTGTAGACCCAGCCTTACACGCATCCATGCCGCCATCCCTGACCGCCGCCACCGGCCTGGACGCACTGACGCATGTGGTGGAATCCTACCTGTCGCTTGCAGCCAATCCTATCTGCGATGCCATCAACCTGGAAGCCATGCGACGCATTGGTAGCTCGCTCCCTGTGGCGTGGGCCGATGGATCCAACCTGGCTGCAAGGGCAAACATGGCCCTTGCATCCGCAAGCGCGGGCATGGCTTTTTCGCAAACCGGCTTGGGCATGGTGCATGGCTTTGCGCACCCCTTAGGCTCGCGGCTTGGTGCTGCCCACGGAATGGCCAACGCGGTGCTCTTACCCTATATTCTTGCGGCTATGGCCGGACATGTGGCACCACGAATGGCACAGATAGATGCTGCCCTGCATGGTAATGCAGACCCGGCGTCCACTTACTCGGCCACGTCCCTAGTCGAGACGATAGTCTCCATGAATAAAGCCATGGGCATACCCGCGTCGGTTGCCGAGCTTGCAGCAGTGTTGGGCGTGGACAAAAAAAGCTTAGCGGAAAAACGAATGGACATACTGGCAGACGCATTGTCATACCGCTCCAGGCCGCGCAGCCCGCGCACATTCAGCGACAGCGAGCTGGCTACTTTGTACGACGTCGCCGTGGACGGGAACCTGGAACGGGCATACCGCATCTAGCGCACAACGATAGTCGAGCCTGAACTGCTCTTTACCACCTCTACCCGGGAAGCAATGCGGTTTTTCAGTTCGTCCAAATGTGACACTATGCCTATCATGCGCTCCCCCCGTATACGGTCCAGCGCTGTGAGAGCCCTGTCCAGAGCCGCGCCATCCAGGCTGCCAAAGCCCTCATCGATGAAGATGGAGTCTAAGGCTATGCCGCCAGCACGGCGCACGATAACATCGGACAGGCCAAAGGCAAGGGCAACCGAAGTTAAGAATTTTTCTCCGCCGGAAAGGGTAGATGACGGACGGGCCCGCCCGGTAAACGCATCGAGTACTTCAAGCTCCAAACCTATGCGCCCCGTACCCCGTTTTGCCCCGTCACTCAAAGCCAGGTCGTAGCGGCCTTCGGACATTTCCCGTAGGCGCGCAGAAGCGCATGCGGCTACCTTCTGGAAATACGAACCCAGCGCCCAGTTGCGAAAGCTTAGCCGCCGGCCGGATATCTCGCCGTTTAGAAGCGCGCTCATGGAACCCAGTTTGCCTGCCTTAGCCTGCAATGTTTCCCGCTCAGCTTGTGCGGCTTTTAGGTCTTTATCTGCCACCCGCGCACGATCCAAAACTTGTTCGGCTCGGAGCGTATCTGCGCGGGCAGCCTCAAAATCGGCGCGGGCTTGTGCGTACCGTGCTTCTGCCTGCGCAAGATCCGGCCGCTGTGTGCCTTCCAGTTCCGCTGTGCTCCGCTGCACGTTCGCCTGGGCGGCTGCAAGAGCTGTACGGAAATTTTCCAATGTAGCTCGGTCGCGCTTACTATCTGCATCGGCTGCAAAAGCATCCTGCCAAGCATCGGCATCGGCAAAACCGGCTGTGGCCAGAGCTGCGTCCGTAAGCTTTTTGGCTTGGTCGTGCGCATCGCCTGCGCTAGCCAAACGCGCAGCCGAGCCGGAAAGCGCGCTGGTCGCATGAGCCGTTGCCCGCTCCCACACAGCCCGCTGTTCACGGCCACGCTGTAAGCTTTCGCTGATTTCCGTCCTCATGCGCTGGAGGGCAGCCATTCGCGGGGCCGGATCTTCGGTGCCGGCAGCCTGGTCTGCAAGGGCCGCTGCCGCTTTAGCTGCAGCCTGGCGGTTTACATGGCCAGCCAGTTCCTGCTTTGCCGCTTCATGCATAGCCCGTAGTTTTTCTAGCTCTTCGCGCGCACTGCGTTCATGCTTTGCCCTATCGTGTTCGGCTTTTTCTATCTGCTCGAGCCTAAGCAATTCGGCTGCCGCATGGTGAAGCGCTGTGTGCGTTGTACTTTCGTCCCCGCCAAGGCCTGTCTGCTCGCTTATGGCAAGCTCGGCTTCTATCCTGGCCAAAGCAGCCTGTGCTGCCGATCGCTGTGCCACAGACTGTTCAAATGCCTGTTCAAGCTGCTCCCGTTTGTCTGCCTCTAGCTGTACTTCCGAGCCAAGCTCGAACTGTAAAGGAGCCAGGGCAGGCAGTGGATGCTTTAGGCTACCGCATACCGGACAGGGCTTACCGTCTTCTAGCTCGGCAGCCAATATGCGGGCGGCTTGAGCTTCCCGCCGTGCGTTTGCATCCCGCTCCGCGGCCCGCAGCTCATCCAATGCGCGCTTTGCATTCTGGTGGGCCGCATCGGCTGTGATACATACTTCACGTGCTTTTATCGCTTCGGCGCGCAACTCTGCATCATGCTTGGCTGCTTCATACGCGGCGCTTAGCTGTGCGTGGAGTGTACGGGCAGCTTCCCGTTTCTGAGCCAGATCGGAAAGGTCCACAAGCCCGGCGCTCAAACCGGCTACGACTGCTTCAGCCTTTGTCCATGCTTGCGCAGCATCGCGTTCCGCTACCATGGCAGTTTGTACGCTTGCGTCCGCTGCAAGAGCCTGCCGGCGCGCATCCTGTGCCCGAGCCCACGCCGATGCACGTTCGCCCAACTGGCCAGCTTCCCGCTCTAGCGATGCAAGCTGTGTAATCATGACATCGAGCGATACGGCCAATGCATCCATCTGAGCACGCGCAGCTTCGCAACGAGCCAGCTCAGCCTGTAAACGTTCGTGTTCTGCCACTTCCTGCCGGTACACCGAGCTTGCTTTAGTCCATGCTTCCAGTTCCGCCCGTATGGATGCAGCAGACTCTGCCCGGCCCAATCGGGCAGCCAAGGAATCCATCTGGCCCTGGCTGGACTGCACAGATGCAAGCTCGCTCTGAGCTTGGTCACACAGCATCCAGGCACGGTATAAAGCCATGCTGCGCTCACGCTGGGCACTTGAACTTTCCATGGCCTTTTGAGCCTGCTGTTCAGCATCACGCGCTTGTAGTGCTAGCGCTTCGGCTTGTTCCAGCTCGGACGCGCCTTGCCCGTATCGAGCAATGAGCGCATCCAGTTCCGTTGCCCGCCGCTGCAGCTCCTTGTACATGTGCCTGGCTTCTTCCGCAACCATTGCATGCTCGTTCACCGGAAAAAGTTTCTCCAGGATAAGGGCCCGCGAGCTGGTATCCATTTCCAAAAAGCTTTGGAACTGTCCCTGCGGCAACAGCACTATCTTGGTAAACTCATCCTTGGATAAACCTATCAGTGACTCGATTCGTTCATCCACCGCGTTTACGCTGTTTTCCAAAAGCTCCCAGCCATCCTTGCCCATGCGTTTGAGCACAGCTTCATGCGGCTTTGTCGTAATGCCCTGGCCGCGTTTTTTAGCAGCCTCCCGTTCCGGGCTGCGATCCACCAGGTAGCGTTCTTTTGCCAGGGAAAACTCAAAGCGCACCCTGGTGTTTTCACCTGTGCTAAAGTGCGACGCAAGATCGACGGATTTTCTAGTGCCAGGCGGCTGGCCGTACAATGCCCAGGTGATTGCGTCGAACAGCGTGGTTTTCCCGGAACCGGTTTGTCCGCATACCAAAAACACGTCATCAAGGAGCGTAAAATCCAGGCTAGCCGTGGACACATAGGGGCCTACGTCGGTCAGTTCCAGGCGTAATGGTTTCATACGACACCGCCTTCCCGCTGGCGTTCCCTGGCTGCCTGCAGGAGCTGTGCAAACAAAGCTTCGTCATCCGCTTGTGGACTAGCGCCGAACATGGCCCGAAAAAACTCGCGGTATTCGTCCATAATATCTACAGGAGCGCCAGCATCCGTTTGAGTGTCCTGTTGTGTACTCGTAGCTCCTCTGGCTATGGATGCCTGGCCAAGGGACAAAAGATACGGAAAGCGCCTGCGCAAGGGATCCATTGGATTAAGCACCCGGTCTGCATCTTCAAGGACAGCCTCGATGTAATCATTTTCATGCACGGAATATTTTTCGTCATGCAGCAAATCCTCGAACGCTGCGCGCAGTCTGATCATACGGCGTAGGGGGCTGATCTCCACCAGAGTTGCGCTACAGCTATCGGGCATGCAATCCACCGCCATAAAGCCGCGCGCGCAATCCGCGTCCGCAAAGGAATATGCTAATAGGGAACCCGCATAGTGACCATTACTTCCGGCAGCTTGCGGTCGATGTAAATGCCCTAAAGCTACATAGTCGAAATTCGCGCACAGGGACATGTCCACCAATTCGGCTGTACCTAAAAATGCTCGCTCGCTGTCGCCAGATCGACCACCCGAGGCAAACGCATGGCACACAAGCACGTCGCTTGCCCGCTTTAGCCCAGCACGTTTGTCTGCTGCCCTAGCTTCCTGCATGGCAGCTTCTATCATATTCATTACCGCCGCAAACAAATCCGCCTGAGTCCGAGGCGGCGCGCTTCCGTCGGCATCCGCATGGGGTAAAGCTCCCGGGCTTAAAAACGGCACAAGCCACAAACGGGCTTTCTGCCCATGCTGTTCCACAACGACTGCTTCGGTGCATCGCGCAAGATCGGAGCGAATATGCACGCCAGCCTGGTCCAACACGCCAGACAAATACGCCAAGCGAGCCGGCGAATCGTGGTTCCCTGGAATTATCGCTATAAGGAGCTGAGGGTTTTCGCGCTTGAGCCGTGCTAGGAAATTTCCCAACAGGCTTACCGCTTCTGGCGGTGGAACGGCACGGTCGAATATATCGCCTGCGAGCACAACGCAGGCTGGCTGCTGTTCGTTCGCCAGGTCTGCAATCTGCTGTAGCACATGGTTTTGGTCGGGCACAAGATCGTGTTCATATATAGATTTTCCCAGATGCAGGTCGGCTAGATGGAATAGTTTCATGTTGCAGGTATGGTAGTCCGCAAGCGCTTGTCCGTCAATTCAAGCTTAGTGTTACGAAGCTTTGGGATAATTTCTCCTTTTGTGCATGCAGGAACAGTTCTGTGAGCGTTCTTTCTATATCCACCTAAAAGGAGAAGCCCATGCAAAATCCTCCATTCTGTCCTAACGCCTACTGCCGCAACCATCTCCATCCAGAGGTACCAGACTGGTGGCGTAAGGACGGATTTCATGCTACCAAAACTTTCGGATCCGTCCAACGCTTCCAGTGCCTACGGTGCGGCACGAGCTTTTCAAGCCAAACATTTTCGGTGCACTATTTTGCAAAATGCATCGTGAACTTGAGAGCGCTTGAGCGCAGGCTATCGTCATCGATGTCAGTCCGAGCACTGTCGCGGGAT
>JAKQNL010000212.1 GCA_029565815.1 Spirochaetota bacterium
CCTTTGGCCGTTTCCTAAAGCGCTTACCGGAGCTGGTAGGCCCATACTCGGCCTTTGCCCGCTCCCTACGGCAGAACGGCAACCTGGCCGCCAAGCTAATGACATTCATCCGCGAATTGGTGTAAGCTATGGCACATTTTGGCAAACTCGGTCAGCCGGCGCGGTCCGGCACCGCATTCTATACACAGGCGAGGATAGTACTATGCTGATGACTTCCGATATCCGGGTTGGAACCGTGTTCCGTGCTGGCAACGACGTGGTCGTGGTCCAGCGATTACTGGGCATCAAAGGCGGCCGCAACGGCCAGGTTAAGAAAATGCGCGTCAAGAACATCGTTACCGGCCAGACCTCTGAACTAGGCCTGGACATGGGCGAGAAGTTCGACGAAGAACACCTGGACTACCACAAGATGAAGCTGTCCTATGTGGATGGCGAAACTTGGGTGTTCATGGACCAGGAAAGCTTCGAGCAATACGAGCTTACCAAAGAAGACCTGGGTGACAACGCTAACTACATGACGCCCGAGGACGACTTCGAGGTGGAAGTGGCATTCTTCAACAATAAACCGGTTAGCGTTACGCTTCCTACCGCCATACTGCGCACCATCACCTACTGCGAACCCGGCGTTAAGGGCGACACATCCGGCAAGACCTTCAAGCCGGCCACGCTGGACACCGGCTTTGAGACTTCCGTGCCCCTGTTCTGCGAAATTGGCACCAAGATAAAGCTAGACACCCGCGACGGCAGCTTCATCGAGCGCGCATAAGCTGTTTGCAAACGCCTAGTTTTTTGTAAAGCCCCGGTACGTGCCGGGGCTTTTCTTTAAGCTCCTGCGTACTAGCATCACCAGGGCAGTACCGTGCTAGGCTATGCCTACCATGCTACAGCTAGAACGAAGCCAGAAACGATCACTTGCACTCATTATTATCGCAACCATATTCGATGGCATCACACAAGGCATATTGCTGCTTCAGGAATCCATAGCCAGAAAAGCCTTAGGCGCAGGTGATTTGGATATAACTCTTATCGGGGTCATTGCAAACGGCACCATGCTGCTGTCGTTTTTCATCTTTCTTTTATACAATGGCCGGAACAAGCGGGCTGTTGTGGCTGTCGCCTACCTTGCCGGTAGGCTGGTATTTGCAGCCTCGTTTCTCATAAGCAAAAGCTCGCATTTTTTACTGTTCCTGTGCCTGTACCACGCGGCTTTTGCCGTGCAACTGCCGGTGATGAACGGCTTTTACCCGCGGCTTTTTGGCAAGGACCGCGGCCGCATTTTTGGCATTGTGCGTACCGTGCTCATCCTAAGCACCATGCTGGTTTCCATGGCAGCCGGCCGCTTACTGGACGCACATCCGGAAAGCTTCCGCCCCATGATCTCGTTCATTGCGCTGTCTGCGCTGTGCACCTACGCAATCGTGTTTTTCCTGGAATCGCGCACGCCCTACGGCCAGGCTCCCCACAGAAGCGCTTCTCATATCATTGCCAGCTTTAAGGGCATAGTCGCACGCAAAAAGTTTATGAAGTTCGAGGCTGTATTTATGACCTACGGCTTTGCCTTCATGATATGCGTGCCGGCCGTTCCCATATACCTTTTGCGCGTCCTTAAATTGTCGTATTCCAGCATGTCCCTGGCCCAGGGTGTCGTAGCGCAGTCTGTAATCCTAGCGCTTACGCCGTTTGCCGGGCGCCTGTTTGATAGAATTAACCCGTGGCACATAAGCGCATTCTCTAACCTTGCTCTCATCTTTTACCCGCTGTTCTTTCTGCTTTCGTTTTTCACAGGCTCAAGCGCTCCGGCTTTTATAGGCCTTATGTTTTATTCACTAGGATTGGCCGGTACAAATATCCTGTGGAACCTAGGCTCAGCGGCCTTTGCGCATGGCGAGGATGATGCTTTCCTTTTACAGTCGTTCCATATTTCGCTAACCGGGCTGCGCGGCATAGCCGGGCCGTTTCTTGGGCTTTTCATCCTCAGTGTTTTCGGCCTGTCGTGGAACTTTGCCATCTCCGCCCTCCTATTCGCCATCGCATCCTTGATGGCTATAGACGAATCCGGGAAAGCAAAAAAATCAGTCGGCCTAGAGCCACAAGGGGAAATCAATGGAAAAGTTTGATATAGTTATCATTGGCACAGGGCCTGCGGGCCTCGGTGCCGCATTTGCCCTTAAGGAAGCTAAGCCGGCCTTGTCCATCGCAATGCTGGATCAGAACCAGTTTTCTTCCGGCGGCCTACGCAACGACTGCAAGATGAACTATAGCTGGCCGGTCGGATTTTCCGAGAACCTGTGGACGCAGGCGGAAGCGGAAGGCTACCTGAATAAAGTTGAAGCCATGCTCAAGCCGGATATCATGGACAAGCACGACGTACAGCGCTACGCATCCAGGGCAGAACGGCTGGGCGTCCAGCTCATGCGCATACGGCAGGCCCACCTGGGCACCGACGGAGGACTTGCGCTCATCAAGGATCTTATCGCACGGCTCGTCGCACTAGGCGTTTGCGTATCCCTTAACGAGCGCGTGCTATCGATAGACGCTGCACGGAAAATCGCTGTCACGGACAAGCGCGAGCTATCGTACACTCACGCCATCGTTGCCCCCGGCCGATCGGGCTTTTCGTTCCTGCAGGATATCATGCGGGCAAACGGCATAGCTTTTGTGGACAACGAAGTGGACATAGGCATACGGGTGGAGCTAACAGAAGAGCGCTATCCTATCGTCAAGGATTATTACGATCCGAAATTCATATTCGCAAAAAAAGTGCGCACCTTCTGCACCAATTCCAGGGCTGCACACGTAGTGCAGGAAAAATACGAGGATGCTTTTGGAGTCTGGTACAGCGTAAACGGACACGCGTGGTCGTCCCAAAGGCCGGCGAATGGGCTTGCCAATTTTGCGCTCCTAAAAACTGTTGCGTTAACCGAGCCGCTAGCCAGTGGCCAAGCCTACGCCCGCGGTCTTGGCGCTCAGGCAATGCTCTTAGGCGGCGGCAAACCCATCATGCAGCGGGTCGGCGATTTCCGCCTGGGT
>JAKQNL010000414.1 GCA_029565815.1 Spirochaetota bacterium
TCCCAAAGCTTCGTAACACTCAGGTCTTCCGCCGGCTAAAAGTCGTCCAAAAAATCCGAACGCAGAATGCTTTCCCAGGACTCTTCTTTTTGTCCTTTGGCTTTCAGCGCTTCAAAGGTCGCACTATCAACATATTTTACCGCAAGCGGCCTTTCCACGGACATCCGCGTGCTGCCGTCTGTCCACACGCTTTCCGATGGGCTCAACCAGGCTGGCGCGCCGTATTTTCCCCGTATGCTCGTGTACACCGAATAGTGGTCTATCTTGCTCTCATCCATGAAAAAAATCATGATAAACAGCTTGCCTTCATAAAACTGGAAGAATGCCCTGCGTACATAGCTGGAACCGGATACCTCGATGAGCGATTCGTTTGGGCGGGGTAAGAGGCTTACGTCAGCCTCGCCACGGTACTCAAAGAGACTGTCGGCGCTCAATGCTGCTTTTACTTCGTCCATGCCCATGCCTAGGGATAGCTCCCTAAACTGCCTGGGAATCACAGCCTGTGTGCCAGTTGGCGTTGGGGTGCTTACGGAACTTGGCACAGATGGACTAGGAATTTCCTGGGCAAAAGCAGCTCGCATGCACATGGCTGCAAAAAAAACGACGCTTATATACGTTCTGGCATACTGCATGGGATTCACCTCGAGAGGGCTATGGATAGGGCTGTGCTCAGTTTAAGCATGTCGTCGTTGTTCTTTATGAGCCTGGAACTCAGTATGGATGCTAGGGTTCTGGTCAAGCTAAGGCACAGCGCGCCGATACCGGACGGCATGGTGCCTAGTCGCGGAAAGCGAAAGCGGATTTTTCCAAGCCTTCTGTAGGGGTGCTTCATGGTCGATGGTTCTCCCTACGACAGTATCGGACATAAAAGGCGACGCGTTGACAGGGTGTTGCTCCTTTACGCAATGCGCTGTAGTTTACAGCCATGGCCACAGAAGAGGACTTGTTCACCGCGATACGGGAACCCCAGATACTCAAGCTGTCAGGCCGATGGGCTGCGGTATTAAAGCCAGCCGGAATGCATTGCACAGGACCTGGTACCGATACCCTTACGCACTGGGCCTTTGACACGCTGCCCGGTGTTGCAGCTGTTAGCGGGCAAGGACCGGGCGAGGGCGGGCTGTTGCACCGCCTGGACCGGGACACCTCCGGCCTTGTGCTGTTTGCGCTGGACCAAGGGGCTTTTGATGCCATCATAGATGCAGCATCGCGCGGGCTGTTCGTCAAACGCTACTCCGCCCTTGCGTATCCTGTGCCAGCCGGCCTTGCCGGTTCACGACCGGAACTGGCCGTGCCCCACGGTGTGGACGAGAAAACCTGGCTGTCGGCATTGCGCAGGGCGGATATGCCTGCGCTTGTAGGTTTTCTTGGCGGCTACGGGGTGGAATCGCGCTTTAGGCCCTATGGACCAAAGCGCACCCGCGTCGCATGCGCCTTGCCCGAACAGCCCGTGAATGCCGGCAAAGACTGGACTACGTCGCTGTACCGCAGCCAGGTGCTCGATGCACAGGTAACACGTGATGGCATGATGATTCGTGTCCAGTTGTGCCGCGGCTTTCGCCACCAGGTGCGGGCCCACCTTGCCTGGCACGGCCTGCCCCTCCTTGGGGACCGCATGTATGGCGACGGCGAGCGATCGTTGTGCCTTTTGGCATCCGGCATGTCGTTTCCCGACCCGGAGAGCGGAACTATCGTAAACCTGGATGTGTCGCACACGGTGACTACTGATGCTGCATGCGGTGCGGATCAGCTTGCCAATACGGGAAGCGCAGGCTAGGATCAGGCTATGGCTGAACCATCGGCGTTTGAGACATTGGTGCTGGAACTGGACCCACAGGAGCGCGGCGCGCTTTTGGAAAAGCTTGTCCGCGTTAGCTCGGTTTCCCGCGAGCCACTGGCACCCCTACGGGATATGCCGGAAGAAACGGTGGATTATTCGGAGATTCTGGCTGGCATGGGTTTTTTTGCCCGCCTATTCATCACCATACTCAGTATGCTTTCCGGCAAGCCTAAAGAATTTCTTGTGCTGGAAAAACTCCTCAAGCAGATAGCTCATAGCGTAGAAAGCTCCTGCCCCGGCATTTTGGATTACCGGCGCAAGGTGCTT
>JAKQNL010000432.1 GCA_029565815.1 Spirochaetota bacterium
CGAAGAGCATAGGCGTTGGCCTGTACCAGCACGACGTGAACCAGAAGCGCCTGTCCGAAAGCGTGGACGAGGTGGTGGAATCGGTGGTGAACCGTGTGGGCGTGAACATAAACACCGCCAGCCACAGCCTGCTGAAATACGTGTCCGGCATAAACTCGTCTTTGGCCAAGAAAATAGTGAAGTACCGCGACGAGCACGGCGTGATACGATCGAGGGACGAACTGCGCAAAGTTTCCGGTATGGGCGACAAGAGCTATGAGCAGAGCGCTGGCTTTCTCAAGATTCCGGAGAGTCCAAATCCTTTGGACAACACCTGGGTGCATCCGGAGCGCTATGCTTTGGCTACCGAAATACTGCCCATCGTGAAGGCTGGCGCGGATCCGGCAAAAGAGCAACGTGTCGTGCTTAAGGAAAAATACGGCGTTGGCGACTCCACTATAGACGATATCGTGAACGAGCTGAAAAAGCCCAACCGTGACCCGCGTGATGATTACCCAAAGCCCATCATGTCCCAGGGCGTTTTGGTATTCGAAGACCTAAAAGAAGGCATGCGCGTTACCGGCAAGGTAAAGAACGTGGTCGATTTTGGCGCGTTTGTGGATATAGGCATTAAGGAAAGCGCGCTTATCCATGTGTCTGAGATGGCCGACCGTTTTGTTACCGACCCCATGGAAGTGCTTAAAGTAGGCGATGTGAAAGAGTTCCGCATCCTTGGTTTGGATACGGTTCGCAGGCGCATAGGATTGAGCCTTAAAAGCGACAGCTCCGGTTCCGGTACGGCTCAAGGCACAGCGCAGGGTGGGGCGGACAGGCCGGAAGGCGCTCGCCGCGTGGTGCTAGCCAGGAAACCTGGTAGCGCGCCGGCAGGCACCTATAGCAGCCAGGGATCTTCGGGCAGCGGACAGTTTGTATCGGGCAAGTCGGCTCGTCCTGCGGCAGCGCCCAAAGATGATGACGGCACAACGTATAATCCGTTCGCTGATCTGCTTAAAGGAGGCGCTAAAAAGCGCGGCTAGGCTTGCGCCGGCGGGGCTTTGGGGTTTAGGCTCTGGGTATGGCAAGGAAAAAACGAAGCAGGCCTCGCCGGCATATCGAACCCATATTCAGAAGCGTTAATGCCGGAGGCGTTGGTACGTCGCCGGGAACGCCGGTGTACATAGGCGACCACGAGCCAAACGAAGCGGTTTTTTCGCTCATACAGTACAACCAGGAAGAAATATCCTTTGTAACCCCGCAGTCGGTGGAAGAAGTGTTGGTCATGCTGGAAGACAGCTCGGTCAACTGGATCAATATAAACGGCCTGGCCGACCAGGATGCCATCAAGCGCCTTGGCGGATTTTTTAGGCTGGACCCGCTTACGGTCGAAGATATTCTCAACACGGAACACAGGCCCAAGGTAGAGGATTTTGGCCACTACCTATTGATCATAACCAAGATGCTTACCAGGCGCAGCGATGAAAGCATCGAGTACGAGCAGGTGAGCATGATTATCACCCGGAACGCGGTTATTACCGTGCAGGAAACCCTGGGCGATTGTTTTAACCCGGTGCGCGACAGGCTGCGTTCTGGCGCCGGGCGTTTGCGCCGGCTAGATTCTTCCTATCTTGCTTACTCCCTTTTAGACGTGATAGTGGACAACTATTTTAGCCTGTTAGAGTGGCTGGGCGAGCGGCTGGAAAACTACGAAGATCTGGCAGCGTCCACTAAAGAAGCATCCGGTTTCATGGCAGGGCTGCAAGCTATCAAATCCGATCTTAACCGTATGCGTAGGACCGTATGGCCGGTTAGAGAAACCGCGAACGCGCTTTTGCGCTCCGGCTCAGACTTATTAAACGATAACCTGGATCCGTTTTTGAGGGATTTACAGGAAAACACCGTGCAGGTGCTGGAAGCTCTGGAAAGCTATCGGGAAACCGCATCCGGCATACAGGAAGTTTTTTTGTCGTCCATTTCCAACCGCATGAACGAAGTGATGAAAGTGCTTACTATCATCTCTACCATTTTTATTCCGCTTACCTTCATCGCCGGCGTGTACGGCATGAATTTCAACTTTATGCCAGAACTGGAGCAACGTTGGGCATATCCGGCCGTGTGGGCTCTTATGGCAACTATAGCGATAGGCATGATCGTATTCTTCCGCAAGAAGCACTGGTTTTAGAAGCCTACTGAGCCAATTTCAAAAGTCTGTTACTTTTGAAATTG
>JAKQNL010000436.1 GCA_029565815.1 Spirochaetota bacterium
GTCCCACGTCATGGCCGAGGCCGTGACCCGCCTGTATCCTGGCACCAAAGTAGCCATAGGTCCGGCTATCGACGACGGATTCTACTATGACTTCCAACTGCCTTCTCCCATCCAGAACGACGACCTTCCGGCCATCGAGAAGGAAATGCGCCGCATCATCGCAGCAAACGCTCCCTTTACCCGCCAGGAAGTGTCCAAGGCGGAAGCCCAGGCCATGTTCAAGGACGAGCCGTACAAGCTAGAGCTTATCGATGGCCTGTCCGACGGAACCATTAGCGTGTACGAGCAGGGAAGCTTTCGCGACTTGTGCAGAGGCCCCCATGTTGACTCCACCCGGGATCTGAGGCCGGACAGCTTTAAGTTACGCTCGGTGGCCGGCGCATACTGGCGCGGCGACGAAAAGCGGCCCATGCTTACCCGCATCTACGCATACGCATTTGCCAGCAAGGCAGAGCTGGAAGCGCACCTGAAAATGCTCGAAGAGGCGGAAAAGCGCGACAACCGCAAACTGGGCCGCGAGCTGGACCTGTTCAGCATCCACGAGGAAGCCGGCCCAGGCCTTATCTACTGGCACCCAAAGGGTGGCCGATTCCGCGTCGAGCTAGAAAACTGGTGGCGGGAACAACACTACCAGAACGGCTACGAAATACTCTTTACCCCGCACATAGGAAAAAGCTGGCTGTGGGAAACCTCCGGTCACCTGGGCTTTTACAAAGAAGGCATGTATCCGCCCATGGAAATGGACGGCGACAAGTACTACGCAAAACCCATGAACTGCCCCTTCCATATCATGATTTACAAGAACGACGGCCACTCGTACCGCGAACTGCCCATGCGCTGGGCCGAGCTTGGTACCGTGTACCGCTATGAGCGAGCCGGAGCCCTGCACGGCCTTATGCGCGTCCGCGGTTTTACCCAGGACGACGCGCACATCATCTGCACCCCCGAGCAGATCGAGGACGAGATAGCCGAGGTGCTGCGCTTTAGCCTGTCCATGTGGAAGACCTTAGGCTTTACCGAGATTAAAGCATACCTGGCAACCCGGCCGGCAGGTGATGGAGCCGTGGGCGCCCAGGACATGTGGGACACCGCCTTGGAATCCCTGCGTAAGGCAATAGGTAAAGAAAACTTGCCCTATGAGATCGACGAGGGTGGCGGCGCATTCTACGGGCCCAAGATCGACTTAAAGGTGAAGGACGCTATCGGCCGCGAATGGCAGATGACCACCATCCAGTTCGACTTTAACGAACCGGAGCGCTTTGACATGACCTACGTAGATGCCGACGGACAGAAAAAACGGCCATACATGGTGCACCGCGCCCTCCTTGGCTCTATCGAGCGATTCTTTGGCGTCTATATAGAAAGCACAGCAGGTGCTTTCCCCGTGTGGCTTGCCCCCGATCAAGTTGCAGTCATTCCGGTTGGCCAGGACTTTGCAGACTACGCCGCCCAGGTTGCAAAAGAGCTCAAGGCAAGCGGCATACGCGCTGTGGCTATGCTGTCCGATGAGCGCATGAACGCAAAGATACGCGATGCACAAGGGCAGAAGATTCCGTACATGGCCGTGGTGGGCGCTAAGGAGCGGGACAATGGCGAGGTTGCCGTTCGCTTGCGCGACGGTAGCCAGCTAGCGCCTATGACTGTAGCGGAATTTGCTGGCCGTGTGCGCGATCGCATTGCAAGCAAGGCTTTGGACCTGTAAGCTGGTGGCACGGAGACAGGGAGGCACGCAGTGGACACTCAGAGTCGATTGAGCGCAAAGCGGCTTGCGCTCGTTGTGGTGCTTGCATTCGCGTCACTTGCCTTCATGGTGGTATTGCGCTACCTGGTTTCGGGGAAATTCACCCACGGCTACCTGGTGTGGAACCTGGTTTTGGCCGCTGTCCCCGTTGGCTTTGCGGCCCTTGGGGCAAAAGCGCTTGCAAGCGGAATTTCCCGCAGGAAAAAAATCATCTATGCCAGCCTGGCTTTTTTAGCCTGGCTGGCTTTTTATCCAAATGCGCCGTATATCTTCACCGATTTTATCCATGTGATACGGCGATCCAATTTAGGCGCTCCGGCTGCGCGCTGGCTGTCTGAACTGGATCTCTTATGGTTCGACATCGTGCTTAACGCAGCCTTTGCCTTTGTTGGTCACTACCTTGGCCTCATATCGATGTACATAACCCACTGCACCATGAGTAGGCTTTTTGGAAAAGCGACCGGCTGGGCTTTGTTGGTTCCGGCCATGTTGCTGTCCGGCTTCGGCATCCATTTGGGGCGCTTTTCCCGCTTCAACTCCTGGGACCTGGTGTTTAGCCCCATTGCGGCCATCAAGGCAGGAGCAAAAACCATGTCCAACCCGTCGGCGCTGTGGTTTTCTTTCGCTTTTGCGCTTTTTATCGCGCTTACCTACCTGATACACTATCTGGTAAACGGAGCCTTTGGCTCAGATGAATCGAACGCAAACACCGGAGCTTGACAGCTAGCTAACATGGGTCAATGATTAGCCCATCTTCCCAAAGGGAGTGGTGCGGATTCTACCATGCATGCATGAGCAGCTTCCGTTCGGATGTACGCTAAGGAGCGTTGTCATGAATGTACAAGACCTTTTAAAACAAGCCGGCGGCATAGGGACCCTCGCAAAAGAGCTTGGATTGAATCCTGCCCAGGCTGCAAGCGGAGCTGAAGCCCTGTTGCCTGCCATTTTGGGCGGACTAAAAAAGACTGCGGCAACATCGGGCGGCGAAAGCGGCCTGGGTTCTTTGTTACAGTCCCTGGGCGGAGGCGCTTTGGCCGATGCAGTGCTGTCCAAGTCCCCGACTCCGGTAGACCAGGGCAACAACGTGCTCGGCGCTATCTTCGGCTCCAAAGACGTAAGCCGCGCCGTTGCAGCAGACGCAGCCAAGAAAACCGGCGTCGATGTGTCCGCTCTTAAAAAGATGCTTCCCATGGTGGCTATGCTCGTTGCTGGCTTTATGGCCAAAAAAGGCGCCAGCTCCGGTGCGTCCAAGCCCGCAGGCGGCGGCCTTCTGGGCGGCGGTATGCTCGGCGGCCTTTTGGGCTCCGTGCTTGGCGGGAAAAAGGGTGGGGCAAGTGGCGGCGCTGGCGGTCTTTTGTCCATGCTCGATGCAGATGGCGACGGCAATCCCCTGGATGACATCCTGGGCATGCTTGGTAAAAAGAAGTAAACCAGCAGTTTTTTGCATACACGAGGCCGCCCTACGGGGCGGCTTTTTTTGAGCCGCGTCCTTGTGCGCCGCCTGCCGCGGGGCTATAAAAAATGGCCGCCCTTGCGGGCGGCCAGTCTACACAAGTAACAGTTAGATTTCTTTATATCGGCGACAGGCGTGAAGGTGGCCGTTGCCTACGTCCATGAGTTCTGGCTCTGCTTCGGAAGAGCACTCGGGCTTTGCGTATGGGCAGCGGGTGTGGAAACGGCAACCGGATGGGATATTGGCCGGTGAAGGAATCTCGCCGGATATCGGGAGTTCCTTTATGATGTTCACGCGGCCGGTTTCTGGTTCGGGAACCGCTTCGATGAGGGCCTTGGTGTACGGGTGAATCGGGTTGTCGATCACGTCGTCTGCCCGTCCCATTTCCACGATGCGGCCCAGGTACATAACCGCGATGCGGTCGGTGAAGTATCGGGCGGTGGACAGGTCGTGGGTGATGTACAGATAGGTTAAGCCCATATCACGCTGTACGTCCTTCATCATGTGAAGAATTTCGGCGCGGGTGGACAGGTCTATCATGGACACCGGCTCGTCTGCCACAAGCATCATGGGGTTAAGAATGAGGGTGCGTGCGGTTGCAACGCGCTGCCTCTGACCGCCGGACAACATGTGCGGGTAGCGGCCCATAAACTCCACAGGGGGGTTTAGCTTAACGTCGGTTAGGGCTTTTATGACCATCTGCTCGTGCTTAACGTGGTCGCCTGGAACTTTGTGGATGATGAGCGGCTCTTCCAGTACGTCGCGGATCTTGAAC
>JAKQNL010000442.1 GCA_029565815.1 Spirochaetota bacterium
CCAAGGGCGACGGCCATGGCGAGGACATAAGCCGCCCCGACTGCCTGGCCCCGCGCTACGGCCAGCTTATGAAAGAAAGCGACAAGCCTTGGGTGGCCGTCGTGGACTCAGGCGAGCTCTACGACCCCTACGCCCGGGAGCTCCTCAAGCACGGCGTGCCCACCTTCCGCACCGCCGACCGCGCGCTACGCATTCTCAATGCATGGCTCAAGTCCAAGTCCGCAAGCTAGAATCGCCCATCACTCTCCCCATGCCCCCTCGCCCGAGGGGGCATTTTTTACCCGCCTTGACGCGCCCATCCCGTCCGGTGTATAAAATGCCCGCAACCGAAAGGTAGCCGAGCCCAGATGGTGGAATTGGCAGACACGCTAGTTTCAGGTACTAGTGCCGAGAGGCATGGGGGTTCAAGTCCCCCTCTGGGCAGAAAAAGCGTTCCCGCGCGTAAGCGCAGGAACGCTTTTTTTATAGCCCAGAGGGGGACTTGAACCGAAGCCCCCGCGCCGCGAAAGCGGCGAAAAGCGCACACGATGTGTGCGAAAGGGGGCTGAGGCGGGCTGGAGCGCGACCGGCAGGAAGCCGGCGCGCGTAAGCCAAGTCCCCCTCTGGGCAGAAAAAGCGTTCCCGCGCGCAAGCGCAGGAGCGCTTTTTTTATAGAGAGCGCTCAAAATTTCAATTTTGATCGCTCTACCTTTTTCCGCGTTTTCGACCGAAAACGCAAGGCAAGGCGTTCGAGCATAGGCGAGTACGCCATGCCATAAGCCCAGAGGGGGACTTGGTGCGCCGCGCGAGCGCGTTGCGAAGGCATGGACACACTAGGCGATTCAATACGCAATTAGTACGTTTGATGAAAGCCTAAGGGCTTGAAAAGCCATAGTTTATTCGGCCGGAGGATTTAATATGCCAAGACATTATAGCTTTGCCATGCTTGTTTCGCTTTTTATTATTGGAGTAACCCTCGTATCTTGCCAGAACGGCAGCAGCACGGAAAGCGTAGTATTGAGCCAGCAAGCTGCCATCCAGACGCTCAGCGGTATTAACGTAGGAGAACTGGCAGAACGCTACCATAATAGAAACTATCTGCTTGCGGAATGGGATGCTGTGCCAGGCGCTTTTCTGTATGAGTTGAGCGTTGCAAACGCCGCTATTACCGAGGCAGAAGATAGCCATGAAAATGGCAATGGGTGGCAGGACCTGTGGCAGCGTAACGACGACAGGGTTGCTGTATATCTTTCCATGACAAACCAGGCGCTCATCGAGTTGTATCCACAGGTGCTCGATGCTTTTTCTCAATTCATGAAGATTGCTCGCGGCGGCGGTGATACTGCAGACCGCGACGATTCTGTTATCCTGATTATCACAGCCCACGCTGGAAGTGGCGAAATTTTGGCTCGCGGCACATACCACTTGTACCGGCAGATTATCGCAGCATCAGAAGGCGCCCGCTAGCCGCAGTCGTAGTTGCATCCTATAAAGCAGTGATAAAAAAGCGGAGCCCATTCATAGGCTCCGCAGATAAACACGGGAAAGCTTCTAGCCCTATTGTGTTACAATAGACCGCGGGCGCGCAGTAGGACCTTCACATCCGGGTCGCGGCCGCGGAATTTGCGGTACGCTTCGGCCGGGTCCATGGTATTACCCGCCGACAGAATGTACTGTTTCAGTTTTGCCGCAAGCTCAGGGTCGAATGGGTTTTTCTTTTCTTCGAATGCTTCGTAGCCGTCTGCATCCAAAACCTCGGCCCACATGTAAACATAATATCCTGCTGCATAGCCGTTGTCCGCAAATATATGGCGGAACTGCGGCAGGCGGTGGCGCATCCCAACGGCTTCGGGAACGCCCAGGCGGGCGCACTCGGCCTTCTCGAACTCGGCAAGGTTAATGGTTTCCGGCTTCTCCACCTGGTGCAGGGACATATCGATGAGCGCGCAGGATGCGTATGCAACGGTCAAGAAGCCCTGGTTGAAGTGCTCGGTTTCCTTGATGAGCTTGACCAGGCGGTCGGGTATGCTCTGGCCGGTTTGGGCGTGCAGGGCGTGCTTTTTAAGTATTTCCGGGGCCATGGACCAGTGCTCGTTGATCTGGCTGGGCAGTTCCACGAAGTCCCTGAGCACGTTGGTGCCGGCTAGGCGCTCGTAGGTAACGTCGGACAGAAGGCCGTGCAGGCCGTGGCCGAATTCGTGGAACAGGGTGTGAACTTCGTCCAGGGACAAAAGGGTTGGCTTGCCGGCCGATGCCTTGGCGTAGTTGGTGTTGTTGATGATGATCGGGTAGGGGTAGCCGCCCTGGCGGTTTTTTGACTGCCCCCGGAACTCGCTCATCCAGGCGCCGCCGCGCTTGGTTTCGCGGGTGTAGCTGTCAACGATGAACACGCCAACCATCGCGTTATCCGATTTCCCCCGCACTTCGAACAATCGGGCATCGGGATGGTACAGCGGGACGCCCTTGATTTCCTTGAAGTCCACGCCGTACAGGCGCCCGGCGGCGTCGAACATGGCGCTTATCATGTTTTCCAGCTGGAAGTAAGGCTTAAGCTCGGCCTCGTCCAGGTTGTAGCGTTCCGCGCGGAGTTTTTCCGTGTAGTGGTGCCAGTCCCAACCCATGATGGGTCCCTTGAAGCCCTCCTTGGCGGCAAGCTCCTCAAGGTCTTTCTGCTCTTCCAGGGCGCGCTTTTTGGCCGGTTCCCAGACGCGCATGAGCAGGTCGCTTACCGCCTGGGGCTTCTTTGCCATGCGGTCCACGAGGGCATAGTCCGCGAATGTCTTATAACCCATGAGCCGGGCCATCTCGCCGCGCAGGCACAGGATTTTTTCCGCTATGGCCTTGGTGTCGCGCTCGGGGCAGGATTCGCCCCTGGCCTTGAACGCGCGCCATACCTTCTCGCGCAGGTCGCGCCTTTTGGAGTAGGTAAGGAACGGGTCGACCATGGACGGCGACAGGTTTATGGCGTAGCCGTCTATGCCCTTGGACTGGGCGACGCTCTTGGCGGCGTCCAGGAGGAAATCCGGCAGACCGGCCCGGTCTTCGTCTGTTTTCAGCTCGAGGCAGAACGCGCCTTCGTCGCCCAGCACGTTCTGGCTGAAGGTGGTGAACAGGGACGCAAGCTCCTCGGAAATCTGGGCGTAGCGTTCGCGGTCCCTGCCCTTTAGGAGGGCTCCGGCCATCACGAAATCCAGGTGGTAGCGCTCAAGGAGGCGCAGCTCCTCGGGCTTTAGGCCAAGGCTTTGGCGCTTCTGGTACAGCGTGTCTATCCGTTTGAACATGCCCTCGTGCAGGGTGAACCAGCTCTGGTGCGCCGCTACCTTGGGCATGAGCTCGCGCTCGGCCGCCTGCAGGGCGTCGTTGGCCTCGCTGGCGGTCATGTTGAAGAACACGCCCAGTATCCGGCTCAGGTTCTGAGCGCTTCGGTCTAGGGCTGCAATAGTGTTCTCAAAGGTAGGTTCTGCTTTCGACGATGCAAGCGCATCTACCTCGGCGCGATTTTCGGCCATCGCAACCTCGAGGGCTGGCGCATAGTGTTCTGGCCGAATCTTGTCAAAAGGAGGCAGGCCGTATGGCGTGTCCCATGGGGAAAGAAGTGGATTGGTGTTCATCCTAGAAGTATGGCCACGGCTTTCCGTTTGGGTCAAGAGAATACCACAGGCTTCCCGTTTTGCGTACGTGCCGTTATAGTGACGGAATGAACGCAATCAGGAAAAAAGCAATAAGGCGCATGCGGCCGCTTGCGGGCATCACGCTGTCTGTTTTGTTCATCGTGGCGCTCGTAGTGCTGCTTGGACGGGACGTAGCAAAAGACTCAGCTACAGCGCAAGCATACGGACAGCTGTACCGGGTTAGCGCCATGGCTTCGCATACAAGCGCAGATGCTCCTTTGGACAAAATGCTTACGGCCACCGTCGAGCGCGTGGTGGATGGCGATACGATAATCGTACAATTCGCACATCCGCCTGCTGGACTGGACAGTAGCGAGCGGCTGAGGCTTATCGGCGTGAATACCCCGGAGTCGGTAGACCCCAGGCGGCCGGTAGAGCGTTTTGGCAAAGAGGCTGCGCAGTTTTTGAGCCGACTCCTGGATGGCAAAGCGGTTTTGCTTGCGTTTGACCATAGTACGCGCGACCAGTACGGCCGACTTTTGGCCTATGTGTACACCCAAGACGGCCTGTGCACTAACCTAGCCATCGTTGAGCAAGGGTACGGCTTTGCATATTTGGAACACAGCTTCCATTTTGAAGACGAGTTCCGTAAAGCCCAACGTACAGCGCAAAGAGAAGGCCTTGGCTTGTGGGCCAAGGCCGACTAAGCATTAGTATTCTTTAACCAGCATGATCTCGTAGTGGCACGATCCGTTTGCGTCCGGCGGCGACCGGTCCACCCCGTGAATGTCGGAAGCGTAACCGGGGAAACGGTTTTCGAAATCCTCGCGGGCCAACAGGTAGTCTACCAGCGGCCGGCTCTTGGCGTCCAACAACTCGCCGCCCATGAGTACCGGGATTCCCGGCGGGTAGGGCACTACCATCACCGCGGCAACGCGCGGATGCTTTTCCGGATCCAGGTTCCTGATCGGAACAAACTCAACCTCTTTTTTTACGATGTGGCGGTAGGCTTGTGCCGGCAGCATGGCCATGTTCGGAATGATGCTTGACGAGCGAACCATGTTTTCCAGCAGTTTGTGCTTTCGTATGTACTCGTGCATTTCCTGGCAGTGATCGGCCAAGCCCATGCCGGCGTAACGGCCCGGATAGGCCGCAACCAGGTCCGGGAAAACTTCTTCCAGCGAAGCGTTGGATTTGTACAGTTCGCGGAAGCGGAACAGCTCGGCTACCAAAGTGCCCTGTTTGCCTTTTGTGGTGCCCAGCGAGTTAAGGAGCAGCCAGGAGTAGTAGTCGGTTTTTTCGCAGACTATGCCTTTGTCGCACAGGTGCCGGGTTACTACCGCTGCCGGCACGCCTGTATCGCTCCAGGTTCCGTGTACGTCGATGCCGGGACATAAAAACGTGAGCTTTATCGGATCTAGCATGACACGTGATACAGCTATAGCAGAAGCAGAAAAGCCGTGCCACGGATCGTCCGCTTTCAGGGTCCATGCATCTTGCTTGGCAAGCAGTTCCTTTGTGGAGCTTTTGCTTAAAGCGCCCGGCTGCCACAGGCCAAAGAACCAGTCGCCTTCCTTGCGTTCCTCTTCCTGTATCTGCGCTATCTTGCGCCTTAGTTCTATAGCTTCTTCCATGATGTCGGCCTGGGCGGTCGGGCCGTTATCCGCCATCATCCGCGTTGCCACTTCCAGGGAAGCCACCATGGAATACTGAGGCGAGGTGGAACTGTGCATCATGTACGATTCGTTAAAGGTGTCGTGGAAATCATCTTCCAGCGCCGTATCGTTTGCAATGTCGGCGGTGTATTTCACATGGATCATGGATGCCTGCGACAGGGCAGTTAACAGCTTGTGGGTGGACTGGGTGCAGAATATGAGCCGGTTGCGGTCTTGCATCGACATGCCGTAGTGACCGCCATAGAGCGGATGAAAGCGAGCGTACGCATACCACGCTTCATCGAAGTGCAAGACCTTGGCTTTGCCCATGGCCCGGGCGGCTTCTTCCGTGTTGTAGCAGATGCCGTCATAGGTGGAATTGGTAAGCACAGCCATCGAAAAATTTTGTTTTTTGTCCACGGTTGAAAAATCTACCGGGCCTATGATGCCCAGCGCGTTACGCATGGGAATCATGTAGCTTGGCGTTGCTCCGGTTATGATCATCGCGTGGTTCAGCGACTTGTGGCAGTTCCTGTCCATGAGGCAGTGATCCCCCGGCGATACCTGGCTGCGCCAGACTATCTGGTTTCCGGTGGATGTGCCGTTAAGCACATAGTAGGTACGGTCCGCGCCAAACACGCGCGCCGAGAAGCGTTCTGCCTCGCCGGTTACTCCGGAGTGGTCCAAGAGCGAACCGAGCTCGGGCACCGATATGGACAAATCCGAACGGAGCATGTTTTCGCCAAAAAATTTGTGAAAGGCCGTGCCCGATGGGCTTTTAAGGAAGCCCTGACCGCCCATGTGTCCGGGGGTGT
>JAKQNL010000443.1 GCA_029565815.1 Spirochaetota bacterium
TGCAACCCGGGGTCATCTGGGCGGCCTATCGCGGGCAACCGCAGAAACCGTTCGCGCTTTTGATGCTGCAGGCTTTGATTATGTGATCATAGAAACAGTTGGAGTAGGCCAGTCCGAGGTGGATATAGTCCGGCTTGCGGACACTGTTGTGCTCGTAGCGGTGCCGGGCCTGGGTGACGACATTCAGGCCATCAAGGCCGGTGTCATGGAAATAGGCGACGTGTTCTGCGTGAACAAGGCGGACCGTGACGGTGCAGAGCGCGTGGTCCGGGAAACCAGGTCCATGCTCGAAGCGGCTGTTATGAACGGCGCATCCACTCGCTTTACCCCTTTGTACACTAAGCTTGCGTCTATGCAGGGCATAAGCGCACCGAGCGAAACAAACGCGGTTCGCGATGCTATGCAACAAGGCTCCATGCACCATGCTGCATCCATGGAGCACGCGCATCCGGAATTGCGCATTCCCATGGTTTTGCCAACGGTTGCCGAAACGGGCGACGGCGTACAAGCGCTTGTTGACGCGATTATGGAACACCAGAACCACCTAGCACGTACCGGCATGCTAGCGTATCGTAGAAAAGCCAATACGGTATGGCAACTGGGCAAGCAGGCGGCCGAAGCCATACTTATCGAGTTGGAACGCGACGAGCAAAAAGCCGAGCTGGACAGCCTTGCAGACAGCGTACTGGATAAATCACTGTGTTTTCACGACGCCGTAGCGGCGATAGAAGAATTAGTGCGAAAGCGCTCGCGTAGCACGCGGTAGGAGGCATACATGGTAGCAAAACTGGATCATATCGGAATCGCCGTTGCTAACTTGGACGAAGCGGTAAAATTCTACACCGACATGCTTGGCATGGAGCTGCACGGAACCGAAACGGTAGCCGAGCAGAAGGTGCGCGTTGCCTTTTTGCCCCTTGGCGATACCGAGGTAGAGCTCTTGGAGTCCACCGAGCCGGACGGCCCGATAGCCAAGTTCATCGAGGCAAAAGGCCAGGGTATCCAACACCTGGCTTTTAGCGTACCCGATATCGAAGCTGCTTTGGCCGAGCTTAAAGCCAAGGGCGTGCGCCTCATCGACGAGAAACCCCGCTACGGCGCTGGCGGGGCAAAAATAGCATTCCTGCATCCTAAAGCCACCAACGGCGTGCTCATAGAGCTCAGCCAGCGCGGCTAAGCGTATATCGAACAAGGGGAGCGAAATAGATGGAAGAGAAACTAAAAGAGCTGGCCGTTCGCCGCGAAAAAATTACCGCAGGCGGCGGACCTAAGCGCGTTGCGGCGCAGCACGAGAAGGGCAAGCTTACCGCGCGCGAGCGCATACAGGCCTTCCTGGACGCAGGCAGCTTTGTAGAAGTGGACGCTTTTGTCGAACACCGTGCCGTAGACCTTGGCATGGACAAGACCGAAGCACCCGGCGAAGGCGTGGTCATTGGCTACGGCACCGTCAACGGCCGCACTGTTTGGGTGTTTGCCCAGGACTTCACCGTTGTTGGCGGCAGCTTAGGCGAAATGCATGCTGCAAAAATCTGCAAAGCCATGGACATGGCCATGAAGGCTGGCTGCCCGTGCATAGGCATCAACGATTCCGGCGGAGCTCGTATCCAGGAAGGCGTTGACGCCCTGTCCGGTTACGGCGACATATTCTACCGCAATACCCTGGCTTCCGGCGTGATCCCGCAGATATCAGTGATCATGGGCCCCTGTGCAGGCGGCGCTGTCTATTCCCCGGCCCTCACTGATTTTACCGTGATGGTGGACAAGACCTCTAACATGTTCATTACCGGCCCGCAGGTGATAAAAGCGGTTACCCGCGAGGACGTAAGTGCCGAGGACCTTGGCGGCGCTCTGGTGCACAGCGAGGTATCCGGTTGCGCTCACCTGATGTTCAATAACGAACAGGAAACGCTGGAAGGCATACGCACGCTTTTGTCCTACCTACCGCAGAACAATATCGAGGACGCTCCGGCCTATCCATGTTCCGATCCTACCAACCGGAGCATACCCACCCTGGCCGGTATCATCCCTGACACTCCCAACAAGCCTTACGACATACGCGATGTGATCCATCAGGTATTCGATTCTGGCTCGTTCTTCGAGGTACAGGCCCTGTATGCCCAGAACATAGTCATTGGCTTTGCCCGCCTGGGTGGCCGATCGGTAGGCATTATTGCCAACCAGCCGCGCATCATGGCAGGCGTTTTGGACATCAACGCATCCGACAAGGCTAGCCGCTTTATCCGCTTCTGCGACGCGTTCAATATTCCCCTCATTACCCTTACCGATACCGCAGGCTACCTGCCAGGCGTCGGCCAGGAGCATTCCGGCGTTATCCGCCACGGTGCAAAACTCTTGTACGCGTACTCCGAGGCTACCGTGCCCAAGCTTACCCTCATCGTGCGCAAGGCATACGGCGGAGCATACATAGCCATGTGTTCCAAGCACCTGGGTGCCGACCAGGTATTTGCCTGGCCTTCGGCCGAGATTGCGGTTATGGGCCCCGACGGAGCTGCGAACATCATCTTTAAAAAAGACATCGATGAAGCAAGCGACCCGGTTGCAAAGCGCCAGGAAAAAATCAACGAGTACAAACAGAAGTTTGCAAACCCGTATAAAGCGGCGACTCGCGGCTATGTGGACGACGTGATTGACCCGGCCGATACCCGAATGCGCCTTTTTGGTGCCCTGTCCATGCTCTTAGGCAAACGCGAAAGCCGCCCTGCCAAAAAGCATGCGAACATGCCGGTATAAGGAGGCATTAGTATGGGTATGCATTGGATTATTATGCTGATAGGCCTGGGAACAGTCTCTATAGGCTTGTTCATTATCCAAGCAATTATCAGCGTATTGAAGATTTTTCTTGGGCCAAAGGTAGCCAAGCACGCTAGCGATGTACATAGCGCAAGCGCAAGCGCTCACAATCCGTCCAGGGATGAAGCTCTTGTCGCCGTCATAAGCGCGGCTATTGCAGCTGCTAGCGGCACAACGCCAGCATCATTCCGTATCGCATCTATTCAGGCAGCGCCAGTATCGGGCGCTCCGTCATCATTCAACACTCCATCATGGGGTTATGTCGAACGTCTTACCCGCCTTGCCGGCAGCCGCTAGAATACAGGGACAACAAGGAGAATCGTCATGCTTAAGAAATACCGCGTTACCGTAAACGGTCAGTCCTACGATGTAGGTGTAGAAGAAATCGGTGCAGGCTCTGCTCCTGTAGCTCCTGTGGCCGCAGCCGCTCCCGTTGCTGCTCCAAAAGCCGCCGCCCCGGTGGCAGCAAGTGCGCCTATGGCACCGTCTGCGGCAAGCGCAGGCTCAATCAAAGCACCCATGCCCGGCACTATCCTGGGCGTAAAAGTGAGCAATGGCCAGGCAGTCAAGCGCGGCGACGTGCTGTTGGTGTTGGAAGCCATGAAGATGGAAAACGAAATCTGCGCCCCTGCCGATGGCACGGTAAGCCAGATCAGGGTGCAGACCGGCACCACCGTCAACACCGGCGATCCGATGATCGACCTAGCCTAACAGGAGAAAAAGCGGTACGCATATGTGGGAAAACATACTGGACTTTCTTAAGTCCACAGGCTTTGCGGCATTCTCGAACAGCTCCATCATGGTGGGCGGGGTCCTGCCTGGCGAGCTGATCATGATAGCCGTGGCCTGCCTGCTTCTGTACCTGGGTATCGGCAAGAAATTCGAGCCGCTTCTCATGGTGCCGATAGCCTTTGGCATGCTCCTGGTAAACCTGCC